>SHVZ01000088.1 GCA_009694025.1 Alphaproteobacteria bacterium
CGACGGTGAAGTTGGTGGTCTCCGCCTCCTTGCCCGCCTGTCGGGAGATCGCGTTCGACTCGATGACCTGGCGGCCGATCTCGCGGATCGAGCTCGACAGCTCTTCCGAGGCCGAGGCGACGGTCTGGACGTTGGTCGAGGCCTGCTCGGTCGCCGCCGCCACCGCGCTCGCCTGGCGGCGGGTCTCCTCCGCCGTCGCCGTCATCGAGGTCGATGTCGCCTGCAGCTCGGTCGACGCCGAGGCGACGGCTTTCAGCACGTGCCCGACCTCGGTGTCGAACCGCTGCGTCAGCTCGTCGATGCGGCTGGCGCGGGCCTTCCCCAGCGCCAGCGTCTCGGCCTCCTTGGCGGTGAGGTCGCGGGCGCGGATCATGCCGTCGCGGAAGACCTCGACCGCGCCGGCCATCGACCCGATTTCGTCCCGACGTCCGCGAAACGGGACGCTCGTGGTCGTGTCGCCCCTGGCCAGCAGATCCATCGCTTCGCGCATCCTGACCAGAGGGCGCGCAACGCCGAAGACGGAGAGCCATCCCAGAGACGAGAGAATGGCGAGGCCGATCAGCAGCGCCGCCGCCGCCGTGGCTCGGAAGATCAGGACCGAAGATTCCTCCCCGGCGAGCCGTTCGGCGACCCCGGCATCGAGCGTCACCGTGATGCTCCTGGTTCCCTTGGCGAGGACCGGACGGATGTCCAGCCAGTCGTCGTAGATCGGATCCACCTTCTTGTTGGCGCTCATCGTCTGGTGCAGGCGGGCACCGAGCTGCGTCGCGTCCAGCGTCGCCTTCTGCATCGCGTCGCGGACGTCGCCGTCGATCTCGCCGCCGAGCAGTTGCGCCAGCGCGGTCCAGTGTTGCTCGACCGTCGTGAATAGCGGCGGAATCTTGTCGGCGATTCCCGGTGCCGAATAGATCTTGGCCGTGACGCCCAGCATGCGTGAGTCGATCTCGTCGACCGCCGTCGCCAGCTCCGACATGAGACGCCGGGCCGGCACGTCGACGGACGATTGACGCTCGACGAAGTCGTGGCTGCGTTGCGCCGAAACGAAAAGCAGGACCACCAGCAAGAGGACGAAGGCGGTGACGACGGCGATCCCGACCGACAATCTGACGGCAAGGGATCGCAACATCTTTTTCAATGCGTTCATCGTCTCCGCCCTTCCCGTTTTTCGTTCAACAATCGATCCGGCGAGCTTTACTTCTCGACCGGCAGGCTGGCGGCGGCCCATTCGCGATAGCCGACACGCATCCAGTTCACATTGGTGAAGCCGGCCTTCACGGCGGACTCCACGGCATAGACGGCCGACCAGCCGTCGGAGCCGTGCCCGTAGATGACCAGGGGGGGCGGCCTTGTTGCCGCCGAACACCGACACGTCCGCGGTCTTCGCCTCGGCATCGACCGACGAGCCGACCGACTTCGCCTTGGGCAGGCGGCCCTCGACATAGGAGGCCTTCTTGCGGACGTCGTAGACCTGGGCGCCGCTGGCGATCAGGGCCTTGGCCTCCTGCGGGCTCACCGTCTTGGCGCCGGGCAGCGTCGGCGGCGACTCCTGCGACCAGGCATTGGCCGAAACGAACAGGGCAGCCGCGAAGGCGACCGCCGAGAATGCGCGCTCGTACATGACTGGATTCCTTTCGAAAGATGGTTGACGTCGCGAACATTAATCCAGAACGTTTTAAGATAAGGTTAAGAAATTGCGCCGGAGTGGGCTGACGGGTATCGGCGTGGCGCCGGTTCCACGGCCCCATTGGAGGGCGTTCAACATACATACGGGCAAACCTGCGGTAGATCCGGACGCACCATGGCCGACACGCCCCTCGTCCTCACCATCGGCCACTCCGACCATCCGTGGCCGGCGTTCCTCGAGCTGCTTCAGGCGAACGAGGTCGCCTGCATCCTCGACGTGCGCTCGATGCCGGCCTCCAGGCGCTATCCGCAGTTCAGCCGGGCGGCCTTCGAGCGGTCTTTGAGCGTGGCCGGGATCGGCTACCGCTTCTTGGGCGACCGGCTCGGCGGGCGGCCCAAGGACTCCGTCTGCTACGCCGGCGGCGCCGTCGACTACGCCAAGGTCGCCGCCACCGCTGCGTTCCGCGAGGGGCTCGACGAGGCCGCGGCGATGGCGCGGGAGAAACGCTGCTGCCTCCTTTGCGCCGAGAAGGATCCGCTCGACTGCCACCGCTCGATCCTGGTCGCGCGCCATCTGGCGCCGAAAGGCTTCTCGGTCTCGCATATCCACGGCGACGGCAAGGTCGAGAGCCAGGCGGAGTTCGAGAAGCGCCTGATGGCCGCCGACGAGGCGCCGCTGCTCGCCGAGGTCGAGGATTCCCGCGCCCTCCTCTCGCTCGTCTACAACCGCCGCGGCCGCAGGATCGCGTTCAGGGCTTAGACCCGGTCGAGCGGGACGTGGCCGGGCTGCGCCTCGACCCGCCCGATCCAGGCGAGGATCGCCGGATACTTCTTCAAGTCGAAGCCGCCCTCGCCGGCGACGTGGGTGTAGGCGTAGAGCGCGATGTCGGCGATGGTGTAGCGCCCGGCGGCGAAGTAGGGCTCGGCCGCGAGCTGCCTCTCCATCACCTCGAGCGCGTGCGCGCCGCGGCGCGGGAGGTCGGGAACGCGCGCCTGCTGCTCGGGCGTGATCGAGTCCGGATGATGGAGCCAGTTCCGCAAGACCGCGATGTAGGGCTCGTGGCTGTACTGCTCGAAGAACATCCAGCGGAGCGCCTGGGCGCGGTCGATGCGTTTGTCCGGCAGGTACGGCGTGCCCTCGGCGAAGTAGTAGAGGATGGCGTTCGATTCCGGCAGCACGGTGCCGTCGTCCAGCACGACGGTCGGGATCTTGGCGTTGGCGTTCATCTCGAGGAAGGCGGGCGTCCGCGTCTCGCCGGCGTTGGAATCGACCTCGATCCGCTCGTAGGGAAGGCCGAGATGGGCAAGCAGCAGCCTGACCTTGTAGCCGTTGCCCGACGGGGCGTAGTCGTAGAGCTTCACGAAGCCTCCTTGTCCTCGTCGCTGCCGTGGCGCCGGCGGTAGCGCGGCAGATGGTCGGTCAAGGTGAGCCAGCGCGCCCGGCTCTCGGTCCAGATGTGCTCGGAGGGGGCGAGCGCGTTCGGGTCGTCGAAGGTGGCGACGGCGAGGTCGATCGTCTTCGCTTCCGGCCGCCGCCAGACCAGGGTCGAGCCGCACTCGCCGCAGAAGCCACGCTCGGCCACGGCCGAGGAGCGGCGCATCTTCGGGCTGGTGCCGAGGAACGCGACCTTGGCGCGCTCATAGGTGGCCCACGCCATCATCGGCGCGCCCGAGGCCTTCTGGCACATCCGGCAATGGCAGAAGTTGACGTGTGAAGGCGGGCCGTCCGCCCGGAAGCGGACGGCGCCGCAGAGGCAGCCGCCGTCGGTCCGCGTCGAGCTCACGCGCGCCAGAAGGGCTTGGCCGCTTCATGGTCGACATCGGCGCGGGTGATGCCGATGTCGCGGAGCATGCGGTCGTCGAGCCGGCCCAAGAGCACGCGGCTGCGAGCGCGCTCCTGCCAGTCGAGCAGGAGGTCGACGACGACGGCGAGCAGGCCGGAGCGAGTCTGGAGCGGCGAGCGGAACGGGGTGCTGAGCGAAGCGAACGGGCGGGCCATGGGGAGGACTCCTTGGTCTGATGATCGGAAGGTGGGTGCCCGGACCCCGGCCGACAAACGATCTTTTCGCATCCCCACCATGAGGCCACCTAATGCGTGGCCGCACTGCGGACGCTCCCCCGGCAGTTGACCGGAAAGTTGACCGAATTGGCGATGAAGCACTTGGCGTGGGCGTCTTGGTGGATCGCGTCGATCCTCTTGGGATCGGCGGCGCCGGCCAGCGTCACCTCGGGCGCCAGCGTGACCTCGGTGAAGCGCCCGCCGCCCGAGGCGTCCTCGACCATGGTCCCGACCGCATGGTCGACATAGGCCGCGACCTCGACCTTCGCCGTCGCCGCCAGGTGCAGGAACCACAGCATGTGACAGGTCGACAGCGACGCGACCAGCAGGTCCTCGGGATTGTAACGGGCGGGATCGCCGCGGAAGGCCGGGTCGGACGAGCCCGGGATCGTCGGCTTGCCGGGAACGCGGATCTCGTGGGCGCGCTCGTAGCCCTCGTAGCTGCTTGTGCCGGTGCCGGTGTTGCCGGTCCATTCGACGGTGGCGGTGTAGCGGTGGGTTCCGGCCATGGCGGCATCTCCCGAAGGGGTGTGGCGCCGGCAAGGTGCGGCCGTGGGGCGGCGGCGGCAAATGAGATTTGCGCATTGCCTCGATGAGCGGAGCTAATGCATATTCCGGCCGCCATGAGCCGACGCCTGCCGCCCTTGTCCGCGCTCCGGGCCTTCGAGGCCGCCGCCCGTCACTTGAGCTTCACCCGCGCTGCCGCCGAGCTCGGCGTGACCCAGGCGGCGATCAGCCATCAGGTGAAGCTGCTCGAAGACCAGCTCGGCCAGCCGCTGTTCCGGCGGCTCACCCGCCGCCTCCTCCTCACCGACGCCGGCCAGACCCTGTGGCCGGGGGTGCGCGACGGCTTCGACCGCCTGGCCCACGCGGTGCAGAAGCTCGAGGCGAGCCGCGAGGGCGGCGTGCTGACCTTGAGCCTCACCGTCTCCTTCGCCGCCCGCTGGCTGGTGCCGCGCCTCGGCAATTTCCTGAAGGCCCACCCGGAGATCGACGTCAAGTTGACGACCACCGACCGGATGGTCGACTTCGCCCGCGAGGACGTCGATGCGGCGATCCGGTTCGGCGACGGCAAGTGGCCGGGGCTCCAGTCCTGGCGGGTGATCTTGCCGACCTATACGGCGCTGCTGAGTCCGAAGCTGATCAAGGGCGCGAAGCCGGAACAGCCGAGCGACCTGCAACGCCTGCCGCTCCTGGTCGAGGCCGACGACAATGTCGACTGGCGCGCCTGGTTCGAGGCGGCGGGCGCGACGTGGCGGCCGCATCGGCGCATGGTCGAGTTCGACACCACGCAGATGGCGGTGCAGGCGGCGATCGAAGGTCTCGGCGTGGCGCTGGGTCCGCCGGAGTACTTCGCCGAGGAGCTGGAGTCGGGCAGGCTGATCCAGCCCTTCGAGGTCTACATCCGGACCTATGAGGCGTTCTTCCTGGTCTGCCCGAGCGGGCGGGCGGACGAGCCGAAGATCCTGGCCTTCCGCGAGTGGATCCTGGCCGAGGCAGCGAAGAGCGAGGCCGAAAAATCGAACGCGCCCCGCACCCGGTCCCGGGCGCGAGGCGCGGTCTGATGGGGACTCGCGCTGCTCTGGCGCGTCAGTGTCGGGTGATCTCGGCGATCTCGTCTTTGACTTTGAGTTTTTGGCGCTTGAGGTCGGCGATCAGCTGATCGTCGGGATGCGGTCGGCGGTTCTCGGTTTCGAGCTCGTGCTCGAGGTCCGCATGCTTCGCTTTCAAATGGTCGAGGCTGTGCATACCGGCCATTCCCTGTGCCTCCTTTGGTTACATGCCATGGCCACTACGATCGACCCCGAAAGGCTACGCCCGAGGGGGCCTCCCTGCCAAGCAGGAACGGTTGCGGACCCGGACCCGCCTCGCTATGGTCCCGCGCCCCCGGCCAGCGGGTTTAGCCGAAGTAGCTCAGTGGTAGAGCAACTGATTCGTAATCAGTAGGTCGGGAGTTCGATCCTCCCCTTCGGCACCGCTTTGATCCCAAAGGCTTTGTTCGCCGGCTCACGGCACGATGTTGTGGCCCTCGACGCTGGCGGTCGCCCGTGCGCCCTCGGCCTCTGCCGCCGCCGTGAGCCTGATCCGGCCCGGGGCGAGGAGGAAGCCGGAGAACTCGATCATCACGCGCGTCTGGCCGGGCTGGAGATCGCCGGCGGTGCATTCCGTCCTCATCACCGGCTGCGTGGTGGTCGTCGGCTGGCAGGTCGCCCACGGAAACACCGTGCGGTCGTAAAGCTGCACCCGGTCGCCGACGTCGATGGTGACGATCAGCCGCGGGTTCGGCGCGGTGACCGGGCCGGTGTTGCTGAGGCGGACGCCGAAGCGCCCGATGCCCCCGACGCGCAGCACGTCGGGATGGACGTCGGTCTCGACCCGCAGGATAGGCCGGACGCGGACGAACACGTCGACATGATCCTGGTTGCCATCGGCCGCCTGCGGCGCCGGCTCGTTGGCTGCGGCGACGGTGACGCTGTTTCGATGCTCGCCGGCCGGGCAGCGGACGGAGACGTAGACCGCCGCCGTATCTCCCGCCGACCCCATCGGCGCCAGCGGGTTCGGCAACGCGAAGGTGGTCGTCCCCGGCTCGCCGGTGCCGAAATTGTCGACCGGGCCGCAGAGGGGCGGCGCGGTGTTGGTGACGACGACGTTCATTGCCGGCGCCGGGCCGATGTTGCGGACGGTGGCGCGGAAGCGGAGGGGATCGTCGGCGTAGAGCGGCGGCGGCTCCTGGCGGATGAAGCTGAGGGCTTCCGTGCGCACCAGGAGGTTGGGATATCCGGGGTCGAGGACGATCACCTCGGCCTGGTCCCGGTTGTCGGCCTGGGCGAGATCGGCCGGCTCGTTGGTCGCGGAGACGCTGACCGTGTCGCGTTGGACGCCGGCGGCGCAGCGGACGGTGATGTCGGCCGTCGCCCGGTCGCCGGGCTGGCCTGCCGGCGCCAGCGGGTTGGTCAGCGGGAAGGTCGCGGTGCCGCCGGCGCCCGGCCCCGCCGGATCGACGAAGCTGCAGCCGGCGCTGACCGTGCTCGCGACGCTCACGCCATCGGCCGGAACCGCCCCGAGATTGCGGACGGTGGCGCGGAAGCCGACGGGGTCGTTGGCGTAGACGGGCTGGGTCAGCGGCTGGCGGCTGGCGGCGTCCACCGCCTGTACCGAGACCAGCAGGTCCGCCGCGCCGACGGTGGTGGTTTCGCTCGCCGTGTTGTTGGCAGGGTTGCTGTCGGCGGTGGTCGCGCTGACGACGGCGGTCGCCGTGTGGCTGCCCCGCTGGCCGCACGAGGCGGCGATGCCGAGGGGCGGGATGGTGTGCGATCCGCCGGCCAACGTTCCGACCGCGCAGCCGACGGTCGATCCCGCGAGCGTGCACGATCCCGGCAGCGGCAGCACCGGCGAGCAGCCGGCCGGCAGCGTCAGCGCGACAGCCGCGCCGGTCGCCGTCGCGGTGCCGTCGTTGAGGACGGTGATCTCGTAGGAGAACCGCTCGTTCGGCTGGACCGGGTCCTTGCTGTCGTCGATGACGACGCGGAGATCGCCGGGCGGCACCAGGCGGGCGACGAAGACGTCGTCCGAGCCGGCGACGCCGTTGCGCCGGACCAGCGTCGCCGGGAAGTCGAGCGATGAGGTGGTGCCGGCGACGATGAGCGAGCCGTCCGGCCGGGCGGCGATGTGACCGACACTTTCGTAGCCTTGGCCGCCGACATAGGTCCACGATCGCAGCGCCGGGCCGCCGGCGCCGGTGGCGACGTTCACGACATAACCGTCCGAATACCCGGAGAGCGCATTTTCGGCGGGCGTCGTCGCCGGCGCGCCGTCGGTCCGGCCGCCGACCCAGACCGTGTCGGGCTCGGCGCCGATCGCAACCGCCTTCGCGTCGGTATTCTGGGTGATCGCGCCGAGGTAAGTGGACCGGACGAGGCCGCCGAGAGGATCGAGGACGACGTAGAAGCCCGATGTCTGCCGCTGCGGCGGCGCCTGGCCCGGGATCGGCGAGACCTGCGGGAAATTCGTCGACCAGGTTTCGCCGGCGACATGCGCGTGCCCGGACGCATCCACGGCGACGGCGAACGCGTTGTCGGAGGAGTTGCCGCCGAACCGGGTGGAATAGACCAGGGAATCCCCGCCGGCGCTCAGCTTGAAGGCAAGTCCGTCGGTCGATCCGCCGAACGGCTGGGGCGTCGCCCCGATCTGCGGAAAATCCGACGAGTGTGTGAAGCCGACGCCGTAGATCTGTCCGGCGCCGTCGGCCGCCAGCTTGACGGCGGCGTCGCCGCTGCTGCCGCCGAGATAGCGCGCATCGATCAGAGCGCCGCTCGCGGCATCGAGCCGGGCGATGAAGATATGGAATTGCGTCGGCCCGCGGCCGCTGGCAGGAGGCAGTCCGGGCAGAAGCGGCGTCGTCGCGAAACCGCGGTCCATGGTTTCCCCGACGACGAACAGCCGGTTGCCGCTGAGCGCGACGGCGCGGGCGTCGCTTCGTTGGGTGCCGCCGAGATAGCTGGCGTATTCCAGCTGCCCGGCGGGGTCGAGGCGGGCGACGAACATCTCCGCGCGCGCCGTCTGCGCCGCGTTCGGCGACACCGGGAAATCGGCCGAGCTGGTCCAGCCGACGACATGGGCGCGGCCGTCGGCGGCGACGGCGACGCTGGCCGCGCCGTCGATCCCGCCACCGCCGAGGTAGGTGGCGTAGCGCAGCTCGAGCGTGGCGGCATCGAAGCGCGCGACGAAGCCGTCATAGGTACCGCGAAGCTGGGGCTGCGTGGCGTTGACGACGTAAAGATCGGGCGACTGGGTGGAGCCCGCGACGAACAGGTCGCCATTCGGGCCATCGGCGAAGGCGGCGAAGTCGAGGGACTCGCGGGTGCCGCCGCCGAAGACCGTGCCGGCCTCCAGCGTCGGGTCGATCACCAGCGGGCGCGTGCGGTCGTAGCTGCCGATAAGGAAGCCGACCTCGGCGCGGCCGCGGAGGATGTAGCCGCCGGGCACCGCCTCGCGCCTGCCGGCGACCTCCTGGTAGACCGCCGGCGTGGTCTGGCGGAGCTCCTCGCCGCCGATGCGGATCACCAGGTTTCCGGCCCGATCCAGGCTCAGCCGATCGGCGGTCGGGAAGGCGATGCGGATGACCTTCGGGCTGGTGCCGGGGGCGACGTGGAAATCGTAGGCGAGCCCCTTCTCGCCCGGCCGGAACACCAGATCGACGCCGGGATAGAGGCCGCGATAGGCGACCTCCTCGTAGGTCGGCAGGCCCGGCAACCACTTCGAGCGGTCGGCGCCGACATTGTGGTTGATCACCGTCCGGGTCGGCGCGCGACCGGAAATCGCCACCTGGGGCCTCGCCCCGGCGAACGCGATGCGGAGCGCCAGGGCCTCGACGGCGTCCGGCCGCGGGCGGCGGAGCCGGTCCTCTGGCTTGGCGGCCGGCGCGGGCCTGGCGAGAACCAGCGTCGCCTCGCGGTCGGCGAGGAGCAGCGTCTGGCCGGGGCCGCGCGCGAGATAGCGGACCCTCGCATCGGCCTGGCCGCGATTGGGCTCGAACAGCATGGGGAAGCGCTGGCCCAGGGCGACCGTCGACGGCCGCGGCGCGGGTTGGGCGAGGGCGGCGCCGGCGGCGAGGCCGAGCCCGACCAGCACGCTCAACAGGAGTCCAGGCATCCGCATCGGTCATCCTCTCCTCTCGTCGTGCCGGAAAGGGTCGACGACCGGCGGCGGGTTTGTCCAGCGGCTTCGTTCGCGGCGTCACGGTTCCGCTTGAGGGCGCGCGCGGGCGCGGCCTAACGTCGGCCTTCCGGCCTTCATCGGAGACCCCCCATGCGCGTGTTCACCGCCTCGCTCGCCGTCGAGACCAACACCTTCTCGCCGATGCTGACCGGCAAGGAGGCGTTCTTCGAGCGCAGCCACTTCCCGCCGGGGAAGCACCCGAACCATCCGGTGCTGACCGCCTCGCCGCTCTGGATCTTGAGGCGCGTGGCCAAGGAGAAGGGCTGGACGGTGACCGAGGGGCTGGTCACCTCGGCGCAGCCGGCCGGGACCATCGTGCGCAAGGTCTACGAGGAGTTCCGCGACGAGATCTTAGGCCAGCTGAAGGCCGCCATGCCGGTCGACATGGTCATCCTCGGCCTCCACGGCGCCATGGTCGCCGACGGCTACGACGACTGCGAGGGCGACGTGCTGAAGCGCGTCCGCGACCTCGTCGGGCCGAAGGTCGTCGTCTCCTCCGAGCTCGACCCGCACTGCCACCTGACCGACCTGATGGTGAAATCGGCCGATCTCCTGATCTGCTACAAGGAGTTTCCGCACACCGACTATCTCGAGCGCGCCGAGGAGCTGGTGGCGATCTCCGCCGACATCGCCGCCAAGAAGGTGAAGCCGACGGCGGCGGTCTACGACTGCCGGATGATCAACTCCTATCCGACCTCGCGCGAGCCGATGCGGAGCTACGTCGACCGCCTCCAGGCGATGGAGGGCAAGAACGGCATCGTCTCGATCTCCGTCGCGCACTGCTATCCCTATGCCGACGTCGCCGACCTCGGCACCAAGATCCTGGTCTATACCGACGACGATCCGGGGAAGGCGGCGAATCTCGCGAAGACGCTCGGCCAGGAGCTGATCGGCCTTCGCGACACCGTGCGCCCGCCCTTCCTCACCATCGACCAGGCGCTCGACAAGGGCCTCGCCGCCAATTCCGGCCCGGTGGTGATCGCCGAGCCCGCCGACAACGCCGGCGGCGGCGCGCCGTCGGATTCGACCTTCGTCCTGAAACGCATGATCGAGCGCGGCATCCGCGATGCGGCGATCGCGCCGATCTGGGACCCGATCGCGGTCAAGATGTGCTTCGCCGCCGGCGACGGCGCCGAATTCGACCTCCGCTTCGGCGGCAAGATGGGGCCGTTCTCGGGAACGCCCGTGGACGGCAAGGTCAAGGTGATCAAGTGCGTGCGGAACGCGACCCAGTCCCAGGGCTCGTCGATCCACTATCTCGGCGACTCGGCGGGGATCGAGGTGGAAGGCATCGCCGTCGTCCTCATCACCAACCGCCAGCAGGCCTGGGGCCCCGACCTCTTCTCCAACATGGGCATCGACCCGAGGAAGCGGAAGATCGTGGTGGTGAAGTCGACCAACCACTTCTTCGCCGAGTATTCGAAGATCGCCGCCGACGTCCTCTACATGGACGGGCCGGGCGCGCTGCCGCGCAATTTCAAGCTGGTCCCGTACACCAAGATCAAGCGGCCGATCTGGCCCTTGGATGCGAACCCCTGGGCCGGCGGCTAAACGAGGCGCGCGAAACCCTTCGTCGCGGCGTCGTAGCTCCAGAGCTCGCCCTTCTGCAGGTCGAACCACCAGCCGTGGATGGCGAGGCGGCCCTCGGCGACGCCGGCGGCGATCCAGGGAAAGGTCGAGAGGTTCTCGAGCGAGATCTCGATCGCCGCGCGTTCGATCGTGCCGCTGTCGGCGTCGGCCGGCGCCGCCTCGCAGGCGCGCATCCCGACCGAGACCCAGGGGCCGATGAACTCGCGCCCGCGGAGCGGGTCGCCGGCGCAGCAGCGCCTGAGCGCCTGGATGCCGCCGCAGCCGGAATGGCCGAGGACGATGACGTGGCGGATCTCGAGGTCGCGCACGCCGAATTCGAGCGCCGCCGAGGTGCCGTGATGGCGGCCGTCCGGCTGATAGGGCGGGACCAGGTTGGCGACGTTGCGGATGACGAACAGCTCGCCGGGCTCGGCGCCGAGCAGGATCGCCGGATCGACCCGGCTGTCGGAGCAGGCGATCACCAGCACCTCCGGGGTCTGCCCCTGGGCCCGCAGCGAGGCGTAGAGCTCCGGGCGGTGCTCGTAGTAGCGGGCCTTGAAGACTTTGAAGCCGGAGACGAGCTGATCGATGGCGGACATGTGCGGGGTCTATCGCCGAAGCGCCCTGCGGATGCAAGCGGTCTCGTGCGGCTCGATCCTCGCTGACGCTCGGCCCCCACCCACCGCGACGACGCTTCGCGTCGCGCGAACCTCCCCCACGCTGTGCGTGGGAGAGGGTTCCGATGTCGTGTTCCCTCTCCTGCGCGTGAGCGCGGGGGAGGGTTAGGGTGGGGGTCTCGCGACGCGAGGTTTTACGGCAGCAGCACCGTCGAGCCCGTGGTCTTGCGGGCTTCCAGGTCGCGGTGCGCCTGGGCGGCTTCCGCGAGCGGATAGGTCTGGTTGATGCGGATCTTGACCTTGCCGGACTTCACCACCGAGAACAGCGCGCGGGCCGAGGTCACCAGGTCGTCGCGGGATGCGACATAGGTCATCAGCGTCGGCCGGGTCAGGAACAGCGAGCCTTTTGCGCTCAGGATCGCCGGGCTGAAGGGCGCGACCGGCCCCGAGGCGTTGCCGTAGGAGACCATCAGGCCGCGCGGCGCCAGGCTGTCGAGCGATCCGGCGAAGGAGTCCTTGCCGATGCCGTCATAGACCACCGGCACGCCCTTGCCCTTGGTGATCTCGCGCACCCGCTTGGCGAAGTCGCCGCCGGGGGCGACCACCAGCGGGTGGTGGCAGCCGTGCTTCTTCGCCAGCGCCGCCTTCTCCTCGTTGGACACCGTGCCGATGACTTTCGCGCCGAGCGCCCTGCCCCACTGGCAGAGGATGAGGCCGACGCCGCCGGCGGCGGCATGCACCAGGATGGTGTCGCCCTTCTTCACCATGTAGGTGCGGCGGATCAGGTATTCGGCGGTCATGCCCTTCAGCATCATCGCCGCCGCGGTCCGGTCGTCGATGCCCGAAGGGATCTTCACCATGCGCTCGGCCGGCACGATCCGGCGCTCGGCATAGGAGCCCAGCGGCTGGGCATAGGCGACGCGGTCGCCGACCTTGAACTCCTTGACCCTGGGGCCGACCTTCTCGACCACGCCGGCGCCTTCCATGCCGATCACCAGAGGCAGCGGCATCGGATAGAGGCCGGAGCGGTGATAGGTGTCGATGTAGTTGAGGCCGACGGCGGTGTTGCGGATCAGCAGCTCGCCCGGCCCCGGCGCGGCCAGCGGGATCTCCTCCCACTTCATCATCTCGGGTCCGCCGGCCGTGTGGATGCGGATCGCTTTGGTCGTCGCCATGCTGCTGGGTTTCCTCGTCTTCGTCTGAGCTTGGGTTTCGCCGAGATTGGCGCGGAAGAAGGCGGCGGTGCGCTCGTTGGCGAGCCTGGCGGCCGCGGCGTCGTAGTGTTCGCCGCCCACACGAGCGAAGGCGTGGTCGACGCCGGCATAGACGTGAACGGTCGCCGCGGGATCGTGCGCCAGGGCCTCGCCGATCTGCTTCTGGGCCTCCGCCGGCACGAATTTGTCCTTGGCCGCGATATGGCAGAGATAGGGCCGGGTGATCGCCGGCGCCTCGCCGAGCGCGGCCTCGATGCCGACGCCGTAGTAGCTGACGTTGCAGTCGGCGTCCGAGCGCGTCGCCATCAGATATGCCAACTTGCCGCCGAGGCAGAAGCCGACGGTGCCGACGCGGCCCGAGCAGCCGGGCAGCTTGCGGAGCACATCCAGGCTGGCGATCAGGTCGCCGACGCCCCTCGTCTCGTCGAAGCCCTTGTAGAGCGCGAACGCCTTGGCCCATTCGGCCTCGGTCTTGTCGGTGATCTGGATTCCCGGCTCCTGACGCCAGAACAGATCCGGGCATAGCGCGACGTAGCCCTGCTTGGCATAGCCGTCGCAGAGGTCGCGCATCACCTGGTTGACGCCGAAGATCTCCTGGATGACCAGGATGCCGGGCCCGGTTGCGGAGGCGGGCTTGGCGACGCAGGCCGAGAACGAGCCGCCGTCGCGGGCGGCGATCTTGATGTCGGGCATCTAAGGGGCTCCGTCGGAAGGAGGGGACGCGAGCGTAACGCGAAGAACGCGCCGGAGGCTAGAGGCGGTTCTCGCCGTACGAGGATGGACGCGCAACGGGCCGTGCGCTTCTATGTCGTGTTTTCTCGGGGGTGAGAAGCCATGACGCAGGTGCCCGCGCTTTCGCCTGAGGAGGCGGCTCGCTTCCGCGATTTCGAGCGGCAGCGACACGACGCGCTCTCGACGAGCTACCACGACTTCTTCACGCCGGTGACCGCCCTGGCGATCGGGCCCCTGCTCGACGCCGTGCGCCTGTCGGCCGGTTCGCGTCTTCTCGATGTCGCGACCGGCCCGGGTGCGCTCGCGGCGCGGGCTCTCGGGCGCGGCGCCCGGCCCGTCGGCGTCGACCTGTCGCCGGGCATGATCGACCTGGCGCGGCGGCTCCACCCGGAGATCGACTTCCGCGTCGCCGATGTCGAGCGGCTGCCCTTCGACGACGGCAGCTTCGATGCCGCGGTCTGCGGTTTCGCGCTCGGGCATTTCCCCTACCCCGAGGCGGCCGTCGCCGAATGCGTGCGGGTCCTGGCGCCGGGCGGACGGATCGCCTTTTCCTGGTGGGACGATCCGAGCCAGCAGCGCATCCAGGGTCTGTTCCGCGAGGCGATCGCCGACGTCGGCGCCAAGCCGCCGCCGGCGGTACCGGCCGGCTATTCGGTCCTCAAGTTTTCCGACACGGCGGAGTTCCGCCGGTTGCTGGACGGCGCGAAGCTGACGGAGGTGGAGGTCGTCGATCACCGCACGACCCATCTGATACCGGATGTCGATACCTTGTGGCGCGGGGGTCTCGGCAGCTTCGTCGTGACGGCAGCGGCGATCGACCACCAGGACGACGCCACCAAGGCGGCGATCCGCGCCGCGCTCGAACGGCGGGCGGCGGCCTACGCCACGCCCGACGGGCTTCGCCTGCCGATCGCCTTCAAGATCGGGTCCGGGCGGAAGCCGGGGTGACGCGTCGACGGAGCGGCGCGATCGGGAACGCTTCGCGCTCGAACTTCTCGACGAGAATGGCGAGGACCGAAAGCTCGGCGACCTTGTCCGGCCGGGTGGCGTCCATCAACCGGTCGATCCGCCGGAGCGCGGCCTTGTGCTGGGTCTTCGACCTGATCGGCCTGAGCCCGCATTTCCCAGATGCAGCGCAAATTCGTGGGGGCCTGAGCGCGATTCAGTTATCGTAATCAGCGCGTTATTCAAACATCGAGGCTCCGATCATGACGCACCCAGCGGGTGAATCGGATTTCGGTGTTTTGAGGCTCGATTTCGACCGCCGGCTAAAGCTGGAATTTCATGGTTCCCAGATCACGTCGGACGCCGGCCTGCTGGCGTTTCGGGA
>SHVZ01000089.1 GCA_009694025.1 Alphaproteobacteria bacterium
CGCGATCGTCCGCTGACCCTGGATCGCCTCGAGCGCCACCTTCGCCTTGAACTCGGCCGTAAACCGTCTGCGCGTCTTCATCGGGGATCTTCCTTCTCGTCGTCAGATCCACCTTAGCCCCCTGTCTCAGGAACCGGGACCACCTCTCCACTGGTCGATCAGGAAGGTGGTCGCCGAGTAGACGTAGCCACAGAAGGAATTCGTCGATGGAGGTGAATAGCGACTGGACTCAAGGAGCGAGCTGTAGCGCCTTCCGTTCTGTGTTGCATCAAGCGCGCCGCCGCCGCCGCAGACGAAGATGTACTGCCCGGATGGAGGGAAATAGCGGATGAATACGGCTGATCGAGAGGGGTCGCTGACGCATGCTTCACGCCAAGCCGAGACCGTGAAACTCCCAGCCCCGGTAAATGCGTTGTTGACGAACGCAGCCGAGTAGCTCGCGCCGCTCGGCTGCGTTGGAAAGGGATTGGTTACGCAGCCAAGTGTGATGCTCGATGGTCGATCGGCGTCTCCGGAAATCAAACTCTGTCGTTTGAGGTTGTCTTCCTGAGTTGCGATAGCAAGCAACTGCGCAGCTGAGTCGGCTTTGACCTCTACCGGGAACCAGCTAGCAATCAATGCCGAAAGAGCAATCCACGAGAGAGCGGGGACCGCGTTCCTCGATCATGCCCCCACCCCATGGCACGTCATTGGTCCGCGCCTCCACTATATATTCGCCCTGATCGCTTCTTGCTGAGCACTCACCAGGTAAGAGATGGGCGGCAGAATACAATTTTCAATAGCGTTAAGGATTATTCGATACATTTTTCCTATGCATTCCCGTGGCGGCGCTACCCGCTCGGCCGCCAGGCCGGGTAGCGACGTAACCAGCGTCCGAGAAGAGCCTGCTCGAGCGCAGCCGCGTAGGCCGGCGCATCGCAGAGGGGTGACGACAGCACGCGCCGGCGCAACGAACCCCGGAGCGCCGCCAGCGCTTCCGGCGACTCGGCGAGCCCGACGGCTGTTTCGACATAGGCGTCCTCCGTCGGCGCCACCAGGTGCTCCAATCCGACCTGCACCAGGTGACTCGCGCACCCGCGGGCGGCGAAACGCTGCCCCTCCAGCGTCACGACCGGGACCCCCATCCAGAGCGCCTCGAAGGTGGTGATGCCGCCGTTGAACGGGAAGGGATCGAGCGCGATGTCCAGGCTACCGACGCGGGCGAGGTGCGCTTCGCGGCCGACGCGGTCCACGGCGAGATCGACGCGATCGAACGGAAGGCCTGCCGCGGCACAGAGGCTGCGGAAGCGGGCGGCGACCAGGCGATCGGCAAAGGCCGCGTTGTGCCCGACCATGAGGCGCGATCGCGGCACCGCCCGAAGAATCCGCGCCCACAGCCGCAGCACCCGGATATTGAGTTTCGCCGGAGTGCTGAACGACCCGAAGGTGACGAAGCCGGCGCCGGGCGAAGGAAGCGCCGAGACGGCCGGCGCGCCGCCTGGAATGCTGTGGAGGTAGAGCGAGGGTAGCCGGACAAGCTCCTCGGTGTGCCCTTCCGTCGTCTCCGGCGGATGCAGGATCCGGTCGGTCAGCCAGAGGTCGACGAAGCGCATGCCGCTGGTCGAGAGGTCGTGCATCACCGCCTGAAGCGGCGCCGGGCGGTGGGCCAGGATGATCGGTCGGTTCTGGCCCGTATGCGCCCCGAGCATCACCAGGATGTCGACACCGTCGGCGCGGATGAGGTCGGCGGCGGCCTCGTCGCCGATGCCGGCGATCGAACGCCAACGGTCGCATGCCTGCGCCAGACGGCGCGTGACGGCGTCGGGATTTTCGACATTCGCGTATCCGTGGACGGAGACGATCCGCCGGTCGTGGTGGGCGAAGAGACCTTCGGTGAGCTGGGCGATCGGATGGTCGCGGAACTCGGCCGAAACATAGCCGACCACGAGTCGGCCGCCGCCGGTCTCGCTTGGGCGCGGATGGGACGCCCTGGCATAGATCGACACCGCATGCCGGAGCTCCCACGCACGAAAAGCAGCGAAGAGGACCGGATTCGACAGAGTCTCGTCATAGGCGAGGGCGAAGAGGAGGTTGCTCCCATACTTTCCCTCGGCCGGATCGCAGGCGAGGGCGTGGGCGAAGGATCGCCGCGCGTCGACGGTCGCGCCTGCGCTGAGGAGCGCGCTTCCGAGCGCGTCCCAGCTCGGCGCATGGCCGGGCGCCAGGAGCAGACCGGCCCGCGCGGCGGCGATGCTTTCGGCGATGCGGAAGGACATCTGGTAGGCGCGACTCAGCCCGGCGAAGACATCAGGCTCGCCGGGACCAAGCACGAGGCGGCGGCGCCATGCTGCGATGGTGCGCGGGTGATCGCCGAGGGCGAACTGCACCGCTGCCAGCGTCTTCCAGGCGCCGGCATGCGCCGGCGCCATGACAGCCGCGCGCCGAAGGTCGGCCACCGCCTCCCCCGGCCGACCGAGCGTGAGCCACGAATGCCCACGGCCGAGCAGCGCGGTCGTCGATCCCTGGTCGAGTGCGAGCGCCCCGGTGAATAGCTCGATCGCCTCCGTGAGGCGCGACATCGCGTGGAGCGCGACAGCAAGGCCGGAAAGGCTCCCGGCGTCGATAGCGCCGGCGGCAAGCGCCCGCCGGTACCAGACGGCTCCTGCCGCGTGGGTTCCATCGACGACGAAAGCATTGGCCAGGTTCGCAAGGAAGGCGCCGTCGCCTGGAGACGACACGACGCAGCCCGATAGGCGCCGCGCGCCCTTGCCGGGCCGACCGGCCATGATCAGCGCGATGGCGGACGCGTTGAGGAGGCCGAGAGACTCCGGCGCTTGCCGGAGTGCCCCATCGGCGATCCGGCGGGCTTCTTCCGCACGCCCCGCCGCAACCAGGGCCATGACCTGATCGACGATCTCGGCCGACATTCTATTGGAGCCAGCGCCGCATCGCGGCGATCGCCTGTTCCGGGCGCTCGAGGGTGGAGAGGTGCCCGCAGTCGGGCACCACGACGAGGCGGCTGGTGGCCACGCTCGAGGCGAGCTCGCGGCTGAGGTCCACCGGCGTCAGCGCATCCTCGTTGCCGCACAGGACGAGGGTCGGGATCCTGAGGCGCGGCAGCAGGGGCCGCCGGTCGGGCCGTCCCATGATCGCCCGCTGCTGGCGGAGGAAGGCGTCCTTGCCGACCCGCTCGGCCATGCCAGTGACGACCGACGTCAATGCCGTGTCCCCGACCCGGGCCGGGTGGATCAGCATCGGCAGAAGCCGCGTCGTCACCCCCTTGAACTCGCCGCGACCGGCGAGCTGGATCAATCCCCGGCGACGGCGGGTCTGCTCGGGCGTATCCGGGCGAGCCGAGGTGTCGAGCAATGCCAGGCGCTCGATCCGTCCCGGCGCCGCCGCCGCGATCGCGAGCGCGACGTAGCCCCCCATCGACAGGCCGGCGACGACGAAACGTTCGGGCAGTCCGGCCAGCGCGCGCTCGGCCATGGCGTCGACGGAGTCATCGCGAGTGAGATCGGCGACCCGGCAGTCGGCGACATCGGCGAGCGCCTCGATCTGCGGCGCCCAGAGCGCGGCGTCGCAGAGGAGCCCCGGCAGCAGCAGGAGCGTCGGCCGATCGGCCACTACTTGATGAGGGTGATGAGGTCCCGAAACTCCGGGGTGCCGGCCTGCCCCAGCCATTCGAAGACCACCATCTCGGCCGAGGCCACGGTGACCCCGGCATCCCGGAGCCGGGCCAGGGCGACCTCCTTGTCGGCCGGCTCGCGCGAGCCGACGCCGTCGGCGACCACCACCGGCGTCATCCCGGCGGCGAGCAGGCCCAAGGCGGTCTGGAGCACGCAGACATGGGCCTCGGTGCCGCAGATGACGACCTGGGGTCGGGTCTTGTCGAGGCGGTCGGAGAATCCGGGAGACGCCGTTGCGTCAAAATGACGCTTAACGAAGACTTCGGCTCCGCTGAGCTGCCCTTTTACCGCGGTCGCCAGGGGGCCGATGCTTTCCGGCCAATGCTCGGTCGCCATCACCGGGATGCCCAAGCGCTTGGCCGACTTCATCAGAAGCAATACTCTTCCAAGAATTGACCGTATTTGGGCGATTGCCGGCATCAGGCGCTCTTGGACGTCGACGACCAGAAGGTACGAACGGTTGCGTTCTAGGAGCATGGGCAGACCCTACAGAAACCGCGGCCAATTCGCCACGCGTTGAGGAAATCCGTCACTTGTGAGGTGCCTAGGTTTGACATTTCAGCCTTTATCCACAATCTACAGCGCAACTGCGAAACGATTGAAAGAAGTAAAAAAGAGA
The DNA here is from genome assembly GCA_009694025.1 of Alphaproteobacteria bacterium. Lineage (GTDB taxonomy): Bacteria > Pseudomonadota > Alphaproteobacteria > SHVZ01 > SHVZ01 > SHVZ01. Next base: position 4,288 of record SHVZ01000089.1, read on the forward strand.
TGTCGTTTTCCGATCTTGGCCTGAGCGAGCAGGTCCTCAAGGCCGTCTCCGACGCCGGTTACCAGACCCCCACCCCGATCCAGGCCCAGGCCATCCCCTATGTCCTGATGGGCCGCGATGTCCTTGGCATCGCCCAGACCGGCACCGGCAAGACGGCCTCGTTCACCCTGCCGATGATCGACATCCTCTCGGCCGGGCGCGCCAAGGCCAGGATGCCGCGCTCGCTGATCCTCGAGCCGACCCGCGAGCTCGCCGCCCAGGTCGCCGAGAACTTCGACACCTACGGAAAATATACCAAACTTTCCAAAGCCTTGCTCATCGGTGGGGTCAGCTTCTCCGACCAGGAGCAGGTGCTCGACCGCGGCGTCGACGTGCTGATCGCCACCCCCGGCCGCCTGATGGACCAGTTCGAGCGCGGCAAGGTGCTGCTGAACGACGTCAAGCTGCTGGTCATCGACGAAGCCGACCGCATGCTCGACATGGGCTTCATCCCGGACATCGAGAAGATCGTGGGATTCCTGCCGAAGATCCGCCAGACGCTGTTCTTCTCGGCGACCATGCCGCCGGAAATCCGGCGCCTGACCGAAACATTCCTGATCAACCCGAAGCAGATCTCGGTCGCTCCGGCGTCGAAGCCGACGGTCGAGAACGTCACCCAGGGCCTGATCGTCGTGCCGACCGCCGAGGCCAAGCGGGACGCGTTGCGCACGCTCCTCACGCGCGAGCCGGTGAAGAACGCGCTGATCTTCTGCAACCGCAAGCGCGACATCGGCGCCCTGCAGAAGTCGCTCGAGCGCCATGGCTTCAATGCCGGCGCGCTACACGGCGACATGCACCAGAGCGTGCGCACGGAGACGCTGGAGAAGTTCAAGTCGGGTGGCATCACCCTTCTGGTCTGCTCCGACGTCGCCGCCCGCGGCCTCGACATCGACGACATGTCGCATGTCATCAATTTCGACGTGCCGATCCACGCCGAGGACTACATCCACCGCATCGGCCGCACCGCCCGTGCCGGCCGCCCCGGCACCGCCTTCACCTTGGCGACCCCCGCGGACGGCAAGTTCGTGTCGGCGATCGAGCGCCTGATCCACAAGGAGATCCCCCGGGTCGAGGTCGACGGCCTCTCCGGCGCCGCGCTCGAGGCCGACGACGGCCGCCGCCGCCGAGGCTCCGCGCCCAAGGGCGAGCCCCGGGCGAAGGCCGAGCCGCGGCCCAAGGCCGAGCCCCGGTCACGCGCCCGCGCCGAGGACGCGCCTATTCCGATCGACGCCGCCGCGCCGATGGTCGTCCATTCTCCCGCGCCGACGCCGACCGCCACCGTCACGCCGTTCCGCCAGCGGCCGCGCCACGACGACCGCGAGGACCGCACACCGGTCGTCGGCCTCGGCGATCACGTCCCGGCATTCCTCCTGCGTACGGTCAAGGCCGTCGGTAGCGTCCGCGGCTGAACCATGGCAGGCTCGCGGCCGTGAAGACGATCTTCGTCATGGTCAAATGCGAGCTCGGCAAGGCGTATCAGGTCGCCGACGAGGCCATCCTCAACATCGAGCGGATCTCGGAGGTCTATTCGATCTCCGGCCAGTACGATCTGCTGATGAAGTGCTACCTGGCGGACGAGGACGACATCGGTCATTTCGTCACCGAGAAGGTCCAACGCCTGGCCGGCGTCAAGGACACCTTCACGATGATCACCTTCAAGGCTTTCACCTAGGCTCCCGGGCGGCGATAGACTCAGATTCGCCGGATGGTGAGCCTGGCGAACGCATGCCATTTGGAGTTTTCGGAGTAGACCCGCAGATAGATCTGGTCGGGCTTGGCCCCCGACTGATGTTCCAGGATGATCTGCGTCGTCCTCTCAACCTCGCAATACGTATCGATCAGGCTCGGAGTCAGGTTGGCGGTACTCGGGCTGCCGACGCAGATGATGCTGGGGTCGTCGTTTGCAATCCCGCGCAGACCTGAAGGCGGGACAAAATTCGGATCGAATGTACGCAACCGGCAATAACCTGCCGATGCCGGTGCGCGTATCGTGGTCATCTCGGGAGGTTCCGGATTGAAGTAAGCGACCATCGACACGCCCGTGATGTGGTACAAGCCCGGCGCCAGCGTGACGACTCCGGTCGCGAAATCACACTGGATCGCGTTGCCCTTGCGTATGTCGGTATCCGTGAAGACGCGCGTGTTCCAACCGGCTTTCACCGGCTTTGTTTCCGGTGAGAACTCGGTGAACACCGCGTAGTCTCGAACCGGCGTCGCGCTGTCCGCGGCGACACCGCGGGTCGCGAGCACGCCAGCCGCCAGAGCGGCGGCACCCACCAGAACCTTCCGCCGATCGGCGGCGTCGCGTATCGATTTTCTCATGATCCGATGTTCCCCCTGTTCGGCCTTGATTCGGCGAAGCTCCTTCATGGGAACCTCGACAACGCACAACCCCGCCCTTATTGGTCTCTGTATCGGCGTCGGTATTGGAGAGATCTTTGATGCAATCAGCAACAGCGTTCACCCCCAAACACACGTGACCTGAGACGTGCGGCGACGATGCGAACCGAACGAATTGTTCGCTTCCATTTTCGATCGCTCGGCGCCTCCCGCGCCCGTCGCAGGGTCGTCGTAGTCGGCGCCGGCCCGGTCGGCCTGACGCTCGCCATCGACCTGAGACTGAAGGGCATCGACGTCACCCTGGTCGACGAGGACGACACGGTCTCGACCGGCAGCCGCGCCATCTGCTGGGCCAAGCGCAGCCTGGAGATCTTCGATCGCCTCGGCGTCGCCGAGCCGATCGTCGCGCGCGGCATCACCTGGAACACCGGCCGGGTGTTCCATCGCGACCGGCAGGTCTACGAGTTCAACCTGCAGGCCGAGGCCGGCCACGCCTTTCCGGCCTTCGTCAATCTGCAGCAGTACCATGTCGAGGAGGCGCTGGTGGAGCGCGCCATGGCCGTCGGCGTCGAGATCCTGTGGAAGCATCGCCTCGCCGGCCTCGACCTCCGGGAACAGCCGACGCTCGCGATCGAGACGCCGGACGGCGCCTGCACCATCGAGGCCGACTGGGTGCTGGCCTGCGACGGCGCCAAGAGCCAGGTCCGCCGCCTGATGGGCCTCGATTTCAAAGGCCAGGTGTTCGAAGACCGCTTCCTCATCGCCGATGTCCACATGGAGGCCGACTTCCCGACCGAGCGCTGGTTCTGGTTCGACCCGCCGTTCCATCCCGGCGGCTCCGCCCTCCTCCACCGCCAGGCCGACGACATCTGGCGCATCGACCTGCAACTCGGCCGCGACGCCGATCCGGCCGAGGAGCGACGACCCGAGCGGGTGATCCAGAGGCTCCGCGCCATGCTCGGCCCCGATCGCGCCTTCGAGCTCGACTGGGTCAGCGTCTATACCTTCCAGTGCCGGCGGCTCGACCGCTTCCGCCACGACCGGGTCGTCTTCCTCGGCGACGCCGCCCACCAGGTCTCCCCCTTCGGCGCCAGGGGCGGCAACAGCGGCATCCAGGATGCCGACAACCTCGCCTGGAAGCTGGCGCTCGTGCTGAAGGGCGAGGCCCCCGAGCGCCTGCTCGACAGCTACGATGCCGAGCGCGGACCGGCGGCGGACGAGAACATCCTGAACTCGACCCGCTCGACCGACTTCATCACGCCGAAGACCGAGGCGAGCCGCCGCTTCCGCGATGCCGCGCTGTCGCTCGCCGGCGACCACGCGTTCGCACGTAGCCTGATCAATTCCGGCCGGTTGTCGGTCGCCAGCGTGTATGCCGGCTCGCCGCTCAACACCGCCGACGTCGACGTCTTTTCCGGCGGGCCGCGCGCCGGATCCGCCGCGACCGATGCGCCTGACGGCAAAATATGGCTCCTGCCCCGCCTCGGCGGCAGTGGCTTCACACTGCTTCGCTTCGGACCGGGCCTCGATGGGCCGGTCCGGACGGTCGAAGCGCCGGCGGACGGCATCGCCGCCGCGCGCTATGATGCGTGTGCGGGCACCGCCTATCTGATCCGCCCGGATCAGCACGTCGCGGCCCGCTGGCGGCAGCCGAGCCGGGCCGGCATCGAGGCGGCGCTCGCTCGCGCCACGGGGCGGACGGCATGAGCAAGACGATCGATCGGCCGGACGAGGTCTACGAGGCGCTGATCGAGCTCCATCGCGGACTCGATGACGAGGCAAGCCGGCGCGTCAGCGCCCGGCTGATCCTGATCATGGCCGCCGAGATCGGCGACGCGGAGATGCTGAAGCGGCTGATCCGGACGGCGCGAACGGAAATCTAAGGCGACTTACGATCCAGCTTGGCAACCAGGATGACACCGCCCAGCTCGGAGACGACGCGGAGAAGGTTGCCGTCGGTCGCCGTTGTTCGTCGTTCCTCGACTCGCCAAGCTTCCGCCAGGTACCGCGCCGACAGTCCAGCGGTCGAGAGGTGGCGTCGACCCAAATCATCATTGAAAAACCGCTCCGCTCGACGAGCGGTCCCCATGCAAGGCGTGCTCGTGTGCCGAGACGCTAGAGGTGGGTCTTGGGAGACGACCAGGAGGACGTTCAGCCCGCTTGGCGGAAGTCGACGGGCGCGTCGCGGACATCGTCGATGAGGAGGCGACGGAGCCGGGCCAGGTGCCGGTCGAACACTGCGAGGTGGCGGCGGGGGTCGCCGAGATTGCCGCCCTCGGCATCGAGACCGGCGAGATACTCGCAGATCTCCGAGGCGACCTGGCCGACCTCGCCGTAGCCGAACACGCCGGCTTGGCTCTGGACGCCGTGGGCGAGGAAGAAGAACGACGGCAGCAACGGCCCCATGGCCAGAGGTTCGGCATGCATCGCCGCCGTGAGCAGGGTCAGCTCGGCCGTGGCGTGGAGGGCCCCGACCCGCCAGTCGCCGCTCAAGCGCGAGATGATCAACGCCGACTTGTCCAAAATCTCTTCGAAGCTGAGATCGTCGCCAGTATCCGAGACCCTATCCTTGAGCCGGTTCGGCATCTGGATCAGCTTGGCGGTGGCTTTGGGCATGGCGGCTCCCCCGGTGACCGACGTGTTCGTCAGCCCCTGAGAGTGCACGATCCTCCTTAAGAAACAGTTACCCGGAGTGCAAAAATCGGATGCTCTGAAATCTCAAGTCATTCCTGAAGATCTGACCACATCTCCTTGTCGCGCTTGGCCGTCCAGATCCGTGGATGGGAGATCCCGCGGGCCTCGTCATAGGCCCGGCTGACGTTGAACGGCAGGCAGTGCTCGAAGATGACCCACCCGCCATAGGCCGGCTTGAGGCGGGCATGGGTGGCCTCAAAGACCTGCTTCAGCGACCGCTTCGCCTTCACCCCCTTCCTCACCTCGGCGGTCATGTCGTGGATGAAGCCACGGGTGGCGTCGATCGCCCGGAGCGAGGCCTTCGCCGTCAGCATCGCCTCGCCGCGGCCGGGAACCAGCTTTCGCGGCCCCAGCGTCGCAATCTTGTCGAGCGTCGCCGGCCACTCCCTAAGGTGTGCGTCGCCGCAATAGGGCGTCGCCCCCTCCTCGACCAGGTCGCCCGAGAACAGCACCTTCTCCCGCGGCAACCAGGCGACGGTGTCGCCGGCGGTATGACCGGCGCCCGGATGCCAGATTCGGATCTCGCGCTCGCCGAACCAGACCGTCATCTCGTCCTCGAAGGTGACGGTCGGCCAGGTGAGGCCGGGCACCGTCTCGACCGCGCGGAAGAGCCGGGGAAAGCGCTCGACTTCGCTCTTGAAGTCCTGGGCGCCGCGCTCGCCGATCAGGTCGCGGGTCTTGCGGCTGGCGATGATCGTATGCGCACCGTAGGCCGACGCGCCGAGGACTCTGACCGCGTGATAGTGGGTCAGCAGAACGTGGGTTACCGGCTTGTCGGTGATTCCCCGAATCACCGCCATCAGCTCCCGCGCCAGAACCGGCGTCGCCCGGGCGTCGATGACCATCACGCCGGCCGGGCCGACGACGATTCCCGTGTTGGGGTCGCCCTCGGTGGTATAGGCGTAGACGCCGACCGCCAGCTCGGTGATCGTCGCCTTCTTCTCTTCGAGATCTGCCTGCGAGGCGAAAGGCTTGGACATCGACGTTCCTCCAGGATGTCTGGAAGAAAGCATAGTCCCGAATGGCGCCCGTAGCGATGCGCGGGCGTTGCAAGGCGCCGACCCTGCCTGTAGCGTCCGGCGCATGTTCGGATCGGCCGCAAGAGTCGCCCTTGTTCTGGTCGTGCTTGCGGCGGCGGCGGCCCCGCCGGCCGCCGGCCAGACGCTCGAGCGGGTCGCCGAGAAGGGCGAGGTCGCGATCGGCGTCACCAACACCTTCCGTCCCTTCGGCTTCGTCGATGACGCCGGCCGCTTCGCCGGCCTCGAGATCGACCTGGCCCAGTCGATCGCCGACTTCCTCGGCGCCAAGCCCCGGCTCGTGCCGGTCGCCGCCGCCAACCGGATCCTCTGGCTCCGCCAGGGGCGCATCGACCTGATCCTCGCCTCGATGCCGGTGACCGAAGAGCGCCGGAACGAGGTCGGGCTGATCGACCCGCCCTACTACGCCTCCGGCGTCGCCGTTCTCGCCGCCGCCGAGGTCGGCATCCGATCCTGGCGCGACCTCACCAGCCGGCAGATCTGCGGACTTCGCAACAGCGCCTACAACCGGGTCGCCGAGCGCTATGGGGCCACGATCGTCCCGTTCTCGACCAGCCCCGAGGCCGAAGAAGCCGTTCTCGACCGGCGCTGCGTCGGCTGGATCTTCGACGAGGCGACACTGGCCGGAGCGCTGTCGCAGCGCGCGCGCTGGGCCGGGTACACGCTGGCGCTGGTCACCGACGAACCCCGCCCCTGGGCGATCGGCGTGCCGCTCGGCGAGCGCGACGGCCCCTTCGGGCGGCTCATCTCGAACATCGTCGCCGACTGGCATCGCTCCGGCGCGATCCTCGGCCTCCAGGAGAAGTGGGGGTTGCCGTCCAGCGGCTTCCTCATCGATATGAACCAGCGGCTGAGGTAGGCGCCGATGATCGGACCCCTCGAGCTCCTGATCATCCTCCTGATCGTCGTCGTCCTGTTCAATTCGCGTAAGCTCCCCGACGTGATGGCCGACATCGGCAAGTCGGTCTCCCGCTTCAAGCAGGGACTCAAGGGCAAGGACGATCCCGACTCCCCCGACCGAAAGGGGTGAGGCGATGGAGCCCGGCGAATACGCCAGGATGCACGCGGTCGAGGAGCGGATGTGGTGGTATCGCGGCCTCCACGCCAACCTCCTGGGACAGCTCGCCCGCCACGCCAGGCCCGGGGCCGCGATCCTCGACGCCGGCTGCGGCACCGGCGGCCTCCTAGCCCGCCTCGCAGGAGAGGCGGTCGGCCTCGACTATGCCGAGGTCGCCGCCCGTTATGCCCGCTCCAAGAGCGGCCGTCGGGTGGTGGTCGGCAGCATCAACGATCTTCCCTTCTCCCAAGGCGCATTCGCCGCCGTCGTCTCGGCCGATGTGCTCGCCCACCGGAGCGTCGACGAGGCACGCGCGCTGGCCGAGCTGCGCCGCTGTCTCGCTCCTGGCGGCGTCGTCATCCTCAACCTGCCGGCCTATCGCTGGCTCGCTTCGAGGCATGACCGGCGGGTCCACCAGGTCCGGCGCTATACCCGCTCCCGGCTGGCCCGGCTGCTCGGTTCCGCCGGCTTCCGTGCCATCTTTACGTCTTATTGGAACACCATCTTGTTCCCGCTGATGGTACTGCGCCGGCTCCTGTTCTCCGGCGGCGAGGCCGGCGACGTTCGCCTGATGCCGGCACCGGTCGAGGCGCTGTTCCGGGGCGCGGTCGTGCTCGAAAGCCGGCTTCTCGCCCGCGGCGTCAGGCTCCCGTTCGGCGGTTCGGTGCTGGCGGTCGGAGTGAAGGATGGATAGGCCGTATACGCTCTCGATCGTGGTCCCGGTCTACAATGGCGCCGCCTCCGTCGGCGAGCTGGTGCGGGCGTTGGAGGCGCTCGACATTCCGGGCGGGCACGAGATCGTTCTAGTCAACGACGGCAGTCCCGACCACAGCCGCGATATCTGTCTCGATCTGGTGAAGACCGCCCGGATCCCGGTCACGCTGGTCGACCATGCGCGGAACTACGGCGAGCACAACGCGGTGATGACCGGCCTGCGCCACGCGCGCGGCAAGTGGGTCATCAACATGGACGACGACCTGCAGAACCCGCCCTCGGAGGTCGTACGGCTCCTGACCTACGCCCAGGAGAGCAAGCACGAGGTTGTCTACACCTACTACGACGAGAAGCAGCACGCCGGCTGGCGCAACCTCGGCAGCCGCTTCACCAACTGGTGCGCGACCCAGCTCCTCGACAAGCCGAAGGACCTCTATCTCTCGAGCTTCCGCTGCATGAGCGCCTTCCTGGTCGAGCGCATCCTCGACTACCACGGTCCCTTCCCCTACATCGACGGGCTGATCCTGCAGATCACCCGCGACATCGGCCGGCTCAAGGTCCAGCACCTGCCGCGCGCCATCGGGCGAAGCAACTACACGCTTCGCCGGCTGGTACGCCTCTGGCTCAACATGTTCGTCAACTTCTCGGTGATGCCGCTCAGGCTCGCCACCGTCGCCGGGATGGTTCTCGCCGGCATCGGACTTTTGGGCGTCATCATCGTCTTCGTCGAGGCGTTGGTCCGGCGGGGCACGCCGCCGGGCTGGGGCTCGCTGATGGCCGCCGTCCTCTTCCTCTCCGGCATGCAGCTGATGATCCTCGGCATCTTCGGAGAGTACCTCGGGCGCATCTACCTGACCCTCAACCGCAAGCCCCAGGCGACCGTGCGCCAAGTCTACAAGCGCGACGCCGAGGGCCGCCTTCTCGCCGAGGCCGATCCGGCATGATCCACTACCTCCTGCTCGCCCTCGGTATCGCGCTCGGCGTTATCGGCCAGCTTCTACTTAAGAGCGGTGCCGACTCGGCTGGCATCGTCGAGCAATTCCTCCGGCTTCCGACGATCGCCGGCCTCGGCTTCTACGGTCTCGCGGCGATCTGCTACACGCTGGCGCTCCGCGCGATCCCGCTGTCGGTGGCCTACCCCAGCGTCTCTGCCAGTTACGTCATCGTCGTCGTCGTGGCCCATCTCATGTGGAAAGAGCCTCTCGGCCTGCAGCAGCTCGCCGCCGTCGCTCTCATCAGCGGCGGCATCGGGCTCCTCTACTGGAAGGCGTGAGGCGAGGTCGCCGGCTCTTCCATCACGATATACTGGCCGAGATCATCGGGACCGCGAGATCCCGAAAGAACGCTTCAAGGAGCCGTGATGCTGGTCGACCAGACCATCGCGATCGCCGACATCCATGTGCCCGCCAAGCGCCGGGCGACATTGAACCCCGCGACCGTTCAGGAGATCGCCAAGAGCATGCTGGAGGTCGGCCAGCTCACCCCGATCATGGTGCGCCCGGACGGCAAGCGCTTCGTGCTGGTCGAGGGGCTGCACCGCCTGGAGGCAGCCAAAGCGCTGGGCGAGGCCAAGATCAAGGGCATCCTGGTACAGGCGCGGCGGGGCTAGCCGGCCGAGACTTTCATAGCTTCGGCCCCGGTTGCAGGATCGGCCCGATGGCGGACGCGGTGAACGCCCTTACCCTGCAGTTCCTGGAATGGGTCGCGAGCGACCGGCGGACTCACGCCGACGTCATGGAGACGTGGCGGAGTTCCTGCCCGCGCCTGCCGATCTGGGAGGATGCGGTTCTCGCCGGCCTTGTGCGCTACGACGGCGCCAGCCGTGCCGTCGAGCTGACGCGATCTGGCAAAGCCCTCCTCGCCCGGAACGCCGCGAGCGGCATTCCGGCCAAGCAGGCCGCGGACTGACATGCCCCTCCCGGTTTAGCGAGAGGGGCCGCTAGGTCAGCCGGCGAGCTTGTTGGAGCAGAGGCTCTCGACTTCCGAATCGCCCTTGTCGCGTCCCGGCATGATCGAGAACTTGGTGGCGAGGTCACGGCGCGCGCTCCAGTCGAGCTTGCCCGGCTCCTTCACCTCCATGCGCGCCCGTGCATCGCACAGGGATGCCTGCAGGTCGATGATCCCGTTGTGCAGATCGGCGCGTGCCGTCCGGCTGGTCACCTGAATGCCGAAGTAACTGGAGACGAACGGTCCGACCAGCATCCCTAAGGCGAACACGAAGACGAGACCCTTCTTGCGCTGCCACGAAGCTTGGATATCCTTCAAATTCATGACGTTCTCCCGGCTGGATGTTTGTGGGCGGTCGGACGAAGTGTCCGAGGCCGAGCCGATCTCCGGCGCCATCGCGCCGCCCGGCAAGGCATGAAATTCCTTTAACAAAGCGGCAATTGTTCACCGCCGCCGGAACTATGCTCTTCTAACTCCTGAAATACAATGACGCGAACATCCTAATAAATCAGGTATCCCGGCCGCCGAAGCTTATTTGATGACTAAATTCAAGGTCTACCGCGCCGCGCCGACCGACCTCAATACTCGGGGCTAGTCCGAATTATTCATCGGGGCGCTGATATTGGGCTGGCGGATGTAGCGTAATCCGTTGATTTCGTGTAAGATTTTGGTGTCTAGACAAAGTCTTCCACGCCTCGCCGGAGTGCCACACCCGCCATGCAGGACGATAGCCTTCTGCC
>SHVZ01000090.1 GCA_009694025.1 Alphaproteobacteria bacterium
GACTAAGGGGCCTCGTGCCCCGTCGAACCCAGATCCGCAACCCCCAGCCGAGCCATCGACATCAAACCGCGCCAATCGGGTGCCACCATGCCGCTCGTCCGCACCGCCCCAGCCCAGCTATCCCTTCGCATGGTGAATAGATCGGGTTAACGGAACGCCGAAGAGGATGGAAGTCAAGACGTAGACGATGGCTGGCAGCAGCCCACCATGATTGTTTTTGGAGAAGACCGTTTACGCCGCTCGCTTGACGATGATGCGCGGCTTGAGGCCGGCGGCGGCGGCCATGTCAACCAGCGTATCCAGCGAAAACAGGTCGATCCGGCCGCGCATCAGGTCGGAAATGCGCGGCTGGGTGACGCTGAAGCGGGTCGCGGCCTGGCGCTGCGTCCAGCCTGAGTGACGGATCAGTTCGGAGAGCGCAATCATCAGATCGGAGCGCGCGCGCAGGCTCGCGGCTTCCTGGCCGGTATCCTCGATCGCATCCCATACGCTCGTGAAGCGTCGTTCCTTCATCGGGTACCTCGCATCAGTTCCTTGAAACGCTTCGTCCCGAGCTGCAGGTCCAAAGAACCTGTCTTCTGGCCCTTTTTCTGGAAGCAGTGCAGCACGTAGATCGTATCTCCTCGATTCACGACATAGAGCACACGGAAGGCGCCGGCTTCGTCGCGAATGCGGATTTCCCGCACGCCCGGTCCGATCGTCGACATCGGTTTCCAGTCAACGGGATCGAGGTCGCGCTGGACCCGATTGATCTGGTATCCCGCCCGTCGCCGCGGACTCTCCGGAAAGCCTCGCAGGGCCGACAGCGAATCTCCCAGAAAAACGACAGCCTTCATAAGCTTCGACTATACAAAAACTTGTATATAAAACCAAGACAGAAAAGTTCCGCGCCGATTTCGTCCGCTTTCGTTCCCCAAGGTAAATTCGACCGACCGAGTTTATCGTCATGGCCAAGGACGTCTAGGGAGTGGCTTCGCATGCTCGACATCTTCTCGCTCAAAGGCCGCGTTGCGCTGGTTACCGGGTCGTCCCAGGGACTCGGCTGGGCGATGGCGGAGGCGCTGGCCGGCGCCGGCGCGCATATCGTGCTGAACGCCCGGAACGCGGCGAAATGCGCCGAGCGGAAGAAGGACCTGGAGGCGAAGGGCCAGTCGGCCTCGGTCGCGGCCTTCGACGTCACCGATCTCGCCGCCATCACCAAGGCGGTCGCCGACATCGACAAGCAGTTCGGGCGTCTCGACATCCTGGTCAACAACGCCGGCATCGTGACCCGCAATCTCCTCCACGACGTGACCGAGGAGCAGTGGTCGTCGGTGCTCGATACCGACCTGACCGCCTGCTTCCGTCTGGCGCGGGAGGCGTCCAAGATCATGGTTCGGCACAACTGGGGCCGGATCATCAACATCTCCTCGGTCATGGGCGTGATCGCGCGCCCCTCGATCGCTCCCTACGTCGCCTCCAAGGCCGGCGTGCATGGGCTCACCCGCGCGCTCGCGGTCGAGCTTGCGTCGAAGGGCATCACCGTCAACTGCATCGGGCCCGGCTTCTATCCCGGCGCCCAGAACGAGGTCGTCCGCCGCGACAAGACCTTCTACGACTGGGTCTCGAACCGGGCGCCGGTCGGACGCTGGGGCGATCCGGCGGAGCTCGGCGGGGCCGTCATCTACTTCGCCTCGCCGGCCTCGTCCTTCTGCACCGGCCAGGTGCTGATGGTCGACGGCGGCATGACGATCTCGCTGTAGGGGCGGGCGATGCCTAAGTACCGGATCGGACTCTCCCGCGACATGCTCGGGCCCGACGGCAGGCCGACCTTCGATCCCGTCGCGCTCAAGAACCTCGACGACGACCCGCTCCTCGACTGGGAGTGGTTCGGCGACGGCGTAACGCCGGTGACATCCGCTGAGGCCGCCGTCTATGACGGCATCTGCCTGGGTGCGCCGGCGATCCGGGGCAATGCTCTCGGCGCCGAGGCGAAGCTCCGGATCGTCGCCCGCTTCGGCGTCGGCACCGATCACTGCGACATCCCGGCGTTGACGGCGCGCGGCATCCTGCTCACCAACAATCCCGAAGGCGTCCGCCGCTCGGTCGCCTCCAGCGCGCTCGCCTTCATCCTGGCGCTCGCCCACCGGATCCCGACCATGGACCGGCTGGTGCGGTCCGGGCGGTGGCAGGAGAAGATGAATCACCTGGGAACCGGCCTTGCCGGCCGGACCCTGGGGCTCATCGGGGTCGGCAACACCGGCAAGGAGCTGTTCCGGCTGATCCGGCCCTTCGGCATGCAGCACGTCGCCTACGACCCGTTCGCGAAGGCGGCGGACGTGGCTCCACTCGGCGTCACGCTTCAGGACCTGGATACGGTGGTGGCGAGCGCGGACTTCCTGGTGATCTCCTGTCCGCTCGACGAGACCACCCGCGGGATGATCGGCGAGCGCGCCCTCGGCCTGATGAAGCGGAGCGCCTTCCTGATCAACACGGCCCGAGGGCCGATCGTCGACGAACGCGCCCTCTATCGCGCCCTCAAGGACCGCCGCATCGCCGGTGCCGCGACCGACGTGTTCGAGGAGGAGCCGACCCCGGTCGGCAACCCGCTGCTGACGCTCGACAACATCATCGTCGCCCCCCACGCCATGACCTACACCGATGAGGGTTTGCGGCTCCTCGCCGAGGGCGGCTTCAAGGCCGCCCGCGCCTTCTTCAACCGGCAGATGCCGTTTCGCGTGGTCAATCCCGAGGTGCTGGAGACGTCGGCGCTGAAAGCCTGGTTCGCCGAGTAGCGGGGTGCGACAGCGGCGAATTCAGGCGGCGTCGACGAGGACGACTTCCGCGTCCTCCAGGGCTTTCACCTTGAGCACCGGCTCCTTAGCGATGGCCGCGCCGTCGCGGGCGTCCAGGCGGACCCCGTTGACCTCGACCCGGCCGAAGGCCGGCACCAGGTAGCCGTGGCGGTCGGCGCCGAGCGGATACGTGGCGGTCTCGCCCGCCTTCAAGGTCGCGCCGAGCACGCGGGCGTCGGTGCGGATCGGCAAGGCGTCGGCGTCGCCTTCCCGGCCGCTCGCCAGCGTGACGAAGCGCCCGGAGCGCGCGCCCTTGGGGAAGGGCTTCGCCCCCCAGACCGGTGCGCCACCGCGGCGATCGGGGATGATCCAGATCTGGAAGATCTTGGTCGTCTCCGGCTCCAGATTGAATTCCGAGTGGCGGATACCGGTGCCGGCCGACATCACCTGGACGTCGCCGGCCTCGGTGCGGCCGCGGTTGCCGAGGCTGTCCTCGTGCGTGATCGCGCCCTCGCGGACATAGGTGATGATCTCCATGTCGGCATGGGGGTGCGGCGGGAAGCCCTCGCCCGCGGCGATCTCGTCGTCGTTCCAGACCCGGAGCGCGCCCCAGTGCACGCGCTTCGGGTCGTGGTAACCGGCGAACGAGAAGTGGTGTTTCGCCCTGAGCCAGCCGTGGTCGGCACCGCCGAGATCCGCGAATGCCCTACGCTCGATCATGTTCGGTTTCCTCAGGCGCCGTTCGGGCGCCTCTCGAGAACCAAGATGGCCCGTCGGAGGCTCGTCAAAAAGAGATCAAGAAAGAATTCATTGTTGCCTCCTCGGAGACAATCACCGGGTGAGCCCGAGAAAGACGAGCATCGCCCGCTCGAGCCGCACCATGTCTTCGTTGCTCAAATGTCCGATCCGGTTGCGAAGCTTGGCACGAGGAGCGGTTGTTATCTTGTCGACCATGAGGCGCGAGAGGACCTTTAGGCCATTTGCCTCGGTTGGAAGGACTGCCAGCCGAAACAGAGGCGCATCGAGAGCGTCGCTCGTAAAGGCGCAAACCGTAATCGAGTCGACGGTGTCGAAACGATCATCTTGGACAATGACGATGGGACGCGGTTTGCCGGCGTAGTCAGGACCGCCAGCGACGGTCCAAACCGCTCCCCGCCTCATTCGTCGAGCTTGATCGAGATCGTGTCGATGAAGGCTTGATCGTCGGCAGCGTGCTTGCTTCCAGCGATCAGTCTCGATTGCCGGTGCGCCTCCGCCGCAAACTCGGGCGACCGAGTATCGGGAACCCAGATCTGGATCGGCCGCAGTCCCTGCGCCCGCAGCTTCGCCCGATGCACGCGAACCTTCTCCCGCGACGGACGCGGCTTGACGCTCTTGGGCTTGCCCTTCGATGCGGACGTCACGACACTTCTCCGCTGGTTACATGTAACCTAGACGCTCGGAGCCCAGAGCGCAAGGCCTCACCCCTCCGCCAGCGCCACGATGACCCGGCGGTTGTGGCGGCCCTTGTTCTCGATCTTGGTCACCACGATCTTGCCGATCTCGGCGGTGCGGGCGACGTGGGTGCCGCCGCAGGCCTGGAGGTCGACGCCGGGGATCTCCAGGAGCCTGACACGGCCGGCGCCCCGGGGCGGCTTGACCGACATGGTCTTCACCAGGTCCGGGCGCTGGTCCATCTCCGCATCGGTGACCCACTGGGTCGCGGTCTTGTGGTCGGCGGCGATCAGCGCGTTGACCTTGGTCTCGATCGCGTCCTTGTCGAGGGAGGTGTCCGGCAGGTCGAAGTCGAGCCGGCCCTTGCCGTCGCCGATCTGCCCGCCGGTGACCGACCCCACGATCACGGCCGAAAGCAGGTGCAGCGAGGTGTGCACACGCATGTGCCGGTAGCGGCGCTCCCAGTCGATCGTCGCCGTGACGTTGGATCCCGCCTCCGGCCGCGGCTGTTCGGGAGCCGGGACGTGAACGATCTCGCCCGCATCGGCGCCCTTGCGGGTGTCGGCGATGCGGATCGTCCGCCCGTCGGCGAGCGTCAGCGTGCCGGTATCGCCCGGCTGGCCGCCGCCCATCGGATAGAAGACCGTGCGGTCGAGCCGGATGCCGAGCTCGTCGACCCCGGTCACCGTCGCCTCGCAGGATTTTTTGTACGCATCGGCGCGGAACAGTTCCTCGGTCATGTCGTCAATCCTTCTCGCTGAGCGCGGCGACGTACTTGTCGCGGTCGATGTTGCCGCCGGAGAGCACGACGGCGACGCGCCTGCCGGCCTTGGCCGGCCCTTCCTTCAGGAGCGCCGCCAGCGTGGCTGCGCCCGCGCCCTCCGCCAGGTTGTGGGTATCCGTGTAGTAGGCGCGCATCGCGCGCCGGATCTCGGCATCGCTGACGGCGACGATGCGCTCGCAGCCCTTCCAGATCGCCTCCAGCGCCTCGGCGTTCGGCACCCGGCAGTCGAGGCCGTCGGCGATGGTCGGCGTCGGATTCGGCGGCAATGCGACCGCATGTCGCTCGGCGAACGAGCGGGCGTAGCAGGGGGCGCTCTCGGAGACGACGCCGACGATCCGGGTCTTGAGGCCGAGCGCGTCGCGGGCCGAGATCGTCCCGCAGATCCCCGATCCGAGGCCGACCGGCACGTAGACCGTGTCGAGGTCGGAGACGGCGCGGAACAGCTCCAGCGCATAGGTGCCGACGCCGGCCACCAGCAGCGGGTGGAAGGAGGGCATCGCATGGTATCCCCGGCGCTGCGCCTCGCCCTGGGCATACTCGAAGGCTTCCTGGAAATCCTGGCCGTGCTCGACCAGCGTGGCGCCGAGGGCCTGCATCGCCGCATTCTTCTCGACCGAGTTGCCACGGGGGACGACGACCACCGGCTCGAGCCCGTGGCGGGTGGCGGCGAAGGCGACCGACTGGCCGTGATTGCCTCTGGTCGCGCAGATCACCCCCTTGGCGTAGGGCGCGTTCTTCTTCAGATCGGCCATGTAGACGAGGCCGCCCCGGATCTTGAAGGCGCCGACCGGCGTATGGTTCTCGTGCTTGACCCAGAGCTCGACGCCGGCGCGCTGGCTGAGCAGCGGCCACGCATGCTGCGGGGTCGGCGGCACTGCCGCGCGGATGAGGTCGGCGGCGTCTTCGAGGCGGGCGAGCGGGATCATGACTCGAAGCCGGATGGGGGCGTGGGCCGGAGGGTGTGGACGTGGTTCAAGGGGCTGGCGCCGCGTCCGAAATCGGGCGCGGTCAGGATCGCCTCCTCGACATAGTCTCGCCCGCGGCGGACGGCGGCGGCAAGGGGAAGCCCCTGGGCGAGCCCGGTAGCGATCGCGGCAGCGAGCGACAGGCCGCCGCCGCGGACCGATCGGCCGGCGCCGCGCCCGGCCGGGAAGACCGAGAGCGTGGCGCCGTCGGCGAGCACGTCGCCGAAGGCGGCGGACGTCACGAGCGCGGCGCGCCCGGCCCTGGCGAAGCCGGCCGCCGCTTTCCTCTGGCCATCGAGATCGGCGGCATCGCTTGGTGCCACGACGATCCGGGCCAGGGGGATGAGCATCGCCCTCGCCGCGTCGGTCGCGTCCGCAAGGTCGACCACGAGCGGAATGCCGCGGGCCTCGCCCTCCAGCACGTCGGCGACCGCCTCGATCAGGCCGGCGCCGGCGAGTCCGCCGATCACCAGGATGTCGGCGCCGATGTCGGCGAGGGCCGCGCGCATCTGCGCAGCGACGGCGACGGGCGGAACGGCGTATGACGGCTCTGTCGTCTCGGCGAGGACGGCCGTCACCGTCGCGGCGGCGAAGGCGCCGAGCGCGGTCACGGTCTTGATCGCGGCCTGGATGCCGATGCCGCCGCTCGCTTCCGACACCCCGACGATCAGCACGCGCCCGGAGAGCCGGGTCGGCGGCGCGAGGTCGGTCATCCGGCCGCGGCGCGCTCGACCGCGGCGACGACCTCGGCGACCGCGGCTTTGACCTCGCCCTCATCCTCGCCCTGGGCCATGACGCGGATCAGCGGCTCGGTCCCGGACTTACGGACCACCAGCCGGCCACGCGCGCCCAGCCGCTTCTCGACCGCAGCGATCGTCTTCTTGACCGCGTCGGTGTCGAGCGGTCGAACCTTGCCGGCGAAGCGCACGTTCTTCAGGAGCTGCGGCGCCGGATGGAAGACACGGAGCGCCTCGCTCGCCTTCTTGCCGTTCTGGGTCAGCACCGCCAGCACCTGAAGCGCCGCCACCAGGCCGTCGCCGGTGGTGGCGTAGTCGGTCATCACCACATGGCCGGACTGCTCGCCGCCGAGGTTGTGGCCGTTCGAGCGCATGTGCTCGACCACGTAGCGGTCGCCGACCTGGGTCCTGACGAGCTCGAGGCCGAGCCCCTGGAGGTGGCGCTCGAGGCCGAAATTGGACATCAGCGTCGCCACCACGCCGCCGCCCTTGAGCCGTCCGTCCTTGGCCCAGGAGCCGGCGATGAGCGCCAGGATCTGGTCGCCGTCGATCAGCTGGCCCTTCTCGTCGACGACGATCAGCCGGTCGGCGTCGCCGTCGAGCGCGAGCCCGATGTCGGCATTATGGGCGACCACCTGGGTCTGCAGGCTCTCCGGATGGACCGTGCCGCAGTTCTGGTTGATGTTGGTGCCGTCGGGGGAGACGCCGATCGGGATGACGGTCGCGCCAAGCTCCCAGAGCACGGTCGGGGCGACCTTGTAGGCGGCGCCGTTGGCGCAGTCGATCGCCACCTTGAGCCCGTCGAGGCGGCGGCCGCGCGGGAACGAGGCCTTGACGAACTCGATGTAGCGCCCGCGGGCGTCCTCGAGCCGCTGCACGCGACCGAGCCGGACCGGAGCGGCCAGGCCCGAGTTCGGTCCCTCGGCCAGCAGTCGCTCGATCTCGGCTTCGACGTCGTCGGAGAGCTTGTAGCCGTCCGGACCGAACAGCTTGATGCCGTTGTCGTCGAAGGGATTGTGCGAGGCCGAGATCATCACGCCGAGATCGGCGCGGAGCGAGCGGGTCAGCATGGCGATCGCCGGCGTCGGCAACGGGCCGACGGTGACCGCGTCCATGCCGACCGAGGTGAACCCGGCGACCAGCGCCGGCTCGATCATGTAGCCGGAGAGGCGCGTGTCCTTGCCGATCACCACCAGATGGCGGCGGTCGTCTGAGGAGGTGAAGTGGCGGCCGGCGGCGACGGCGACGGCCAGGACCGTGGTCGCGGTCATCGGCTCCGCATTGGATCGGCCGCGGATGCCGTCGGTGCCGAAGAGCTTCCTTTTCATGCGTTTGTTTATAGCCGCAGGCGGTCGCGAGGGGAGGCGCGAATCGCGGCGCCATCATGCAGTTGCCAGACGAGGCCGGAAGTCCGCTTCCGGCGACAAGGCCGCCGGAACAGCCGGTTCGGGCCGGGTGGCGAGCGCCAGGCGATCCCGGCCGGAATGGCAAGCCTTTGTAAAGGGAAACGAATCGGTCAACGGGGGTTAAGAGGACGGAATATTGGCGATCCGTCTTGACAAAATCCACGTATATCCCCTTTCAACAAGTGACCGCTTCGTGTTAGGGTATCCCCACAATACAAGGGGATGGCCCGGTGAGCAAGTACACCTTCAAGCAGTTCCAGACCGAATACCCCGACGACGGCGCCTGCCTCGACCGGATCATGCAGGAGCAATTCGGCGGGACGGAACTGACGTGCCCGGGCTGCGACGCGCGCACCAAGTTTCACCGGATGAGCGAGCGACGCGGCTACGCCTGCCAGAAGTGCGGCCACCACATCTATCCGTGCGTCGGGACCGTCTTCGAGAAGTCGCGCACTCCCCTGACGAGCTGGTTCTTCGCCATGTACCTGATGACCAGCACGCGCCACGGCGTTGCGGCGAAAGAGCTACAGCGTCAGATCGGCTGCACTTACAAGACTGCTTGGCGGATGGCGCACGAGCTGCGGAAGCTCATGGCGGCAGCCGACTACCATGGGCCGATGAGCGGGCACGTCGAAATCGACGAGACCTTTATCGGCGGCAAACAGTCGATAGAGAAGCAGCGCCGCGACGGATCGAACAAGACCGTCGTCATGGGCATCGTCGAGCGCAACGACGGACGGCTGCGCGCGGCGCCGATCCCCGGCACGCACCAAGTCACGCTCATGAAGCTGGTTGCTGAGAACGTCGCGCCTGGCACCACGATCAGCACCGACGAATGGCACGGCTACAATCCGCTACAGGTGAGCCCGTATACGCACGGGACGGTGAACCACCGTGCCGGCGAGTATGTGCGCGGCATTCACCACACGAACACGCTAGAGGGACATTGGAGCCTGTTGAAGCGCGCGATTCGAGGCACGCACACGCACGTCTCTCCCAAGCATCTTTGGAAGTACGTCAGCGAGTTCAGCTACCGCCGCAACATGCGGCATTCGCACATCACGATGTTCGATCACCTTTTGGTTTCGCTTTCGAGGCCGCTGCCACAAGGCGGCTGAAAGCCTCTCGGTGATCTGGGTTCGCTTCCGGTTCCGGAATGGGCGCGGCGCGGAAAGCGCCTTCCAGAGTCGCGGCAGTAGAGTTCTGAGCCAAATGCTCTTCAAGCTCTCGGCGCTGTTCTTTCAAGATTGGGTCCTCCAATAGAAACTGTTTTAGGCGATATGCCGGAACAACTCCGGTCATTGCAGTCGCGTAGCTCGTACTTGCGGCACCCGTAGCGCGCTTCGCGTCTGGGCCGACAGCGGGTAACTGTCCCCAATGCACACCCAACAACCAAGGGCCAATCTTCGGGCGACGGGACTCTCCTCTTTGAGGACGAGCTTGGGGCCTGTCCGTAAAGTCAAGAAAGGGATCAATGCATACGTATACCGGCGACCCGCTGAAGCCGGCTCGAGAACGCATTTCGACGAGATAGCTGTCCTGGAATCGTCCGGCATCATCGGCTTTCACAGGAACCTCTGGCATCAACGCGACAGACCCAAAACGCGCAACCGGATGGTTTTTTATGGCGCGGCCATCTTCGTCGAGAAAGCGCCCGATAGAAAACACTTCGTCACCTAAGCCAAGCCTATATCGATCGATAGTTTCAAGATCGGCCAGCCCAGAAATCGACTCGAACTGCCATTCATGGTCTGGCCCAAACTGCATAAGGCGCACGGCTAAGTCGTCGCCATTCGCGGGTACATGCCATTCGTCTGCATTCGTACCGATAACATCAAACTTGCCGTCCTTTGTATTCACCCGAATGGCAGGCGTGCCCAACTTTTTTTCGTAGCTGTCGGAGAAAACCACATGGCGATTAGAGACTGCGTACACATGCCCGCTTCTCGCATCGTCGGGGAGGGGGACGGCAACAAAGAAGCCGCTTCCCCCCAATGGCAACCCCTCTCGCGCCTCGTCCTCTGACGGATAGACAAAGAAAACCGTGCAGAGGGCACCCTCTGACAATCGAGGCATATGATCGGGACTCCACACGCTGTAGCGGAACCCGCGCAATGTACTCTTTTCAACGAAGGCCATCACACAAACTCACTTGTCTCAAAGGTACAGACTTGACAAAATCCGCCTGAGAACAAATCATGAACTTTCCTATGACCCAGATCCTATCCTTCTCGTCCCCGGCCCCCGGGGCCGATCCCCGCCTCACCGACCTCCGTGCCGAGATCGGCCGGATCGAGCGTGGCTGCGCGGCCGGCATCCCGGCGGTGCTGCCCACCGGCGTTGCCGCCCTCGACGGGCATCTGCCGTTCCGCGGCCTCCCCCTGAAGCGTCTGCACGAAGTGGTGGCGGCCGGCGAAAGGGAGGCGGGGGCTGCCCTCGGCTTCCTCCTGGCCCTGCTTTCCCGGGTGATGCGGATCGAGGCCGGCCCGGTCCTCTGGTGCGGGCGGCGGCCCGAGCTCCATGCGCCGGCGCTGGCGGCCCTCGGCCTCGATCCCGCCCGTCTGATCCTGGTCCGGGCGCGGACGGAGACCGATCGTCTGTGGGCCTTCGAGGAGGGGCTCCGCACCAAGGGCCTCGCCGCCGCCGTCGCCGAGCTGGAGAAGCCGCTCGACCTCGCCGGCAGCCGCCGCCTCCAGCTCGCGGCGGAGAAGGGAACGACCGGCTTCGCGCTCAGGCTCGACGGCGGCGAGGCGGCGGCCTCGGCGGTCGAGACCCGCTGGCGCATCGCCGCCGCCCCTTCGGTGCCGCCGGCCGACGATCCGGACGGTGTCGGCGATCCGCGCTGGCGGGTCGCCCTCGAACGCTGCCGGGGCGGACGCCCCGGCCATTGGCTGATGGAGAAGAACGATGCGACGGGTGATCTCGCTCTGGCTCCCGCGCTTCGCGACCGACCGGATCTTCCGGCGGGCGCCCGAGTGGCGGGATAGGCCGCTCGCCACCGCGCGCGCCATCGGCGGACGGCCGCTGGTGGTGGCGCTCGACCGCGGCGCCACGCTGCTTGGCCTCGCGCCCGGCGAGTCCGTGGCCGATGCGCGCGCCCGCGTGCCCGAGCTGCATGTGGCGGCGTCCGATTCCGCCGGCGACGGCCGCGCCCTCGAGGCGCTGGCCGACTGGGCCCAGCGCTATGCTCCGGTCGTGGCGCTCGACCGCCAGTCGGCGACGGTCGCCGGCGGAATCGGCGGCGATGCCGGGCTCTGGCTGGATGCGACCGGCTGCGCCCATCTCTTCGGCGGCGAGGAGGCGATGGGCCTCGACCTCCGTCACCGGATCGAGCGGCTGGGCTTCGCCGCCCGCGTCGCCGTCGCCGCGACGCCCGCCTCGTCCTGGGCGCTCGCCCGTTATGCCGACGCGGCCGAGGGCGTGACCGTCGCCGAGCCGGAGGCCGAGCGCGAGATGATCGCCGGCCTCGCCGTGGCGGCGCTCAGGCTCCCGGCGGTGGTGACCAGCGCCCTGATGCGCCTCGGCCTCAAGCGTATCGGCGATCTCGCCGCGGCCCCCCGGGCGCCGCTGGTGGCGCGCTTCGGCGAGGTGCTGGTCCGCCGCCTCGACCAGGTCTTCGGCCTGGTCGAGGAGCCGTTGGCGCCTGTCCGTCCGCCGCCGTCGTTCCGGGCGCGCCTGGTCTTCCCCGACGGCATCGGCAATCCCGACGATCTGGCGCTCGCCGCGCGCCGGCTCTGCGAGCGCCTCTCCGGCCAGCTCGACCGCGCGCAGCAGGGGGTGCGGCGGATCGAGCTCGCGGCCTATCGGCTCGACGGCGAGGTCGGCCGTCTTACCATCGGCTTCGCCCGGCCGGTCTGGGATCCCGAGCGGATGTTCCGGCTGATCCGCGACCGCATCGGCCAGATCGATCCGGGTCCGGGCGTCGAGGTCGCGATCCTCTCCACCCTCGCGGCCGAGCCGCTGATCGCCACGCAGATGCCGCTGATAGCGGACGCGCGCGAGGCCGGCGACGATGTCGCGGGCCTGGTCGACCGCCTGGCCGGCCGGTTCGGCGAGACCGATGTCCATGGCCTGGCGCCGCTCGACAGCCACCTGCCGGAACGGGCGCCGCGGCGGCGGGCGCCGCTCAAGGGTGCGAGGAAGGACGTCTGGCAGACCCGGCGCCGCCGCCCGCAGCGCCTGCTCGACCAGCCCGAGCCGGTCGAGGCCCTGGCGTTGCTGCCCGATCATCCGCCGGCGCGCTTTCGTTGGCGCGGCCGCAGCCATCGCGTCGTCCGCGCCGATCCGGCCGAGCGCATCGCCGACGAATGGTGGCGCGAGCAAGCGCCGACCCGCGATTATTTCCGCGTCGAGGACGAGGACGGCCGGCGCTTCTGGCTCCGCCGCGACGGCCTCTCCGAGAAGGGCGAGACGCCCGCCTGGTCGCTGCACGGGCTGTTCGCGTGAACGAAAACCGGGGAGACGGAGATGGGTAGCGGGAAGAAGGAGCAGATGCCGGAAGAGGTCCGGCAGTTCTTAGACGAGCTGGAGCGCAGGCCGACGACGCAACCCCGAACCAGCGGATGCAGATGGGCAGGGCCGTTGCCGAGATGCTGATCGCTCTTGCTGCGGAGCGCGGGCTCACCGCGAAGAACATCGCCAAGGCGCCGTCGCATCTCCAGGGCATGCTCGAATCCTTGCAACGCAAGGGCCGAGCGACGGCCGCCGCCGTCTGGATCGCCTGCCGACCATGGAGCGGAACGGTCGTGAGGTGGTAACAGATGCGCTGGACGAGGCGACCTTGCGCGGCGGGCCGATCGAGGTCCTGGTCGAACGCTACGTCGACACCGCCATCGCCGCGGAGGAGGCGATCGAGCACGGCCGCGTCACCCGCCACAACCGTCTCTCCGATCGTGTCCGGGCCATCGGCAAGGCGCTGAAGGCGCGGGCGCCCGACGGACGCGAGGCGCTGCTGCGGCTGCTTTCCCACCCCGATCCGAAAGTCCGCTCCTTCGCCACCTTCGACTGCCGGGAGATCGTGCCCGGCGGGCCC
The DNA here is from genome assembly GCA_009694025.1 of Alphaproteobacteria bacterium. Taxonomy (GTDB): domain Bacteria; phylum Pseudomonadota; class Alphaproteobacteria; order SHVZ01; family SHVZ01; genus SHVZ01. The sequence goes on from SHVZ01000090.1 coordinate 13,133, forward strand.
CAAACGCCGCCCGTCATCTGACGTCGAGAGGCGGCGGTTCGCCGGATAGGGATTTTTTTACATAAACGCTGTTGACAAAACTCCGCGTTTTTGACAGGATCTAGGCTACTGGAAGGATCTGCGCCTGAAACGGCGGCGGGTCCTTTTCTTTTTCTCGACATGGAGTTGACCATGGACGGGCGCACCCTAGGGGTGTCGCGCGACCGCGCGGATTTTGTCCGGCGCGGCGAGCGATGCTGGATCGACGGCGACCTCATCCGCCTTTCGGCCTGGCCGATCGGCGGCATCCGCCCGGGCGGGCGATCAGGTCCGATCCCCCGGCTGATGGACCTCGCGGCCCTCGAAGAGGCGATGCGAGAAGTCTATGGCGGGAGCTTCCGCCTCGGCGATCGGGCGCCGCTGCTGCAGGCAGCGGCGAACGCGCTGGCTTCCGGCGACCGCCGCCGCGCTGCCGAGATCGCGGACATCGTCTCGTTCCCGCCGCCGGAGTACGCATCTCGCCTTCACAACGCCGGCGCCCGGTACCTCAACTGGGGACCCGCACATCGCCGCGGAAATCCCCCGATCGACGTCGAGGCTTGGCTCGATCGCCTCGACTGGGAACGCAAGTTCGACCCCGACCAGCCGCGCGTGCCTCGTGGCCACCCCGATGGAGGGCAGTGGACCGCCGACCCGGCCAAGACATCAACCTTCGATCCCGACCGACGGATCACCGAGGCGGAGTGGGCGACCACGCGTGCGGTGGTCGAGCGCGTCTATGAGGAAGTCGCTCGTGCGTTCGATCGCGACCGCAACCTCCTTCACCTCGTCGGCGACTTCCGGCCGGCAACGGGAGATCCGCTTCTTCCACCGGATCCGTGGAATATCCCGGACGAACTTGCCGAGCCTGAGGCTCCCAGGGTCACGATCCCGCCGGGATATCCAACTCCGAAAGTACCGATCGCTCCGAGGCTGCCCGACGGTCGACCGGAGACGGACTGGCAGCGCGCCAAATGGGCGATCAGTCGGATCCGCCGGATCGTTCCCTTTGTGCGCGCAGCTGGCCTTTGGGGATGGGCCTTCGATCTCGTCGGTCTGCTGCTTCCTGAGGTGGCCACGTACTTCGATGATCCGCAGACCTACGAGGATCTGCGGGTCGATTCCGAATATGTTTCGCTCGGATCCCCCGAAGCCTTCGCCAAGCGGTACGGGGTCGAGCCCGGGTATCAGCTGCATCATATCGTCGAGCAGGGAGGCAACGACGAAGGATGGGACCTGCATTCGACGAAAAATGTCATTCGCATTCCGACCGTCCGCCACGTCGTCATCAGTGCCCACTACTCGTCGAAACCGAAAGATCTAGCCCGATCTATTCACCATGCGAAGGGATAGCTGGGCTGGGGCGTCGCGGACGAGCGGCATGGTGGCACCCGATTGGCGCGGTTTGATGTCGATGGCTCGGCTGGGGGTTGCGGATCTGGGTTCGACGGGGCACGAGGCCCCTTA
>SHVZ01000091.1 GCA_009694025.1 Alphaproteobacteria bacterium
CGCCGATCAAACCCTCCCCCGGACCCCCACCCGGCTTATCCACGTGGGTGCACAAGGTACCTCCCACGGCCGTCACCGCCTGCGCATCGGCACGCGCGGCGCTGACCGCGGGTCCCTCCTATGCACTACATGGATAAGCCAACCCAGGACGCCCCTCACACGACCTTCCCGCGCTCATCCCCGATGCATTTTTGCTCCGGCGCGCCGATGCATTTTCTCTCCGGCGTTGACACGACGCCGGACATCGCCGCTTTCGCCGCATCGGCGTATTCGAGGGTGGCGCCGGAGAGATCGGTCGCCGCCCCGGGAACGCCGCCCTTGGTTCCGCCTGCGGCACCTCCGGCCCTGAAGTCGGCGCCGGCCAGGAGGCAGCGGTTGAGATTGGCCTGGCGGAGGCACGTCCCGTGGAGCGCCGACTTCGTGAGGTCGGCGCCGGTCAGGTCGGCCTCGGTCAGGTCGGCACCGGAGAGGTCGGCCTCGACCAGGTTGGCGCGGACGAGACGGGTCCCCCGGAGATTGGCATCGCAGAGCCGCGCCTTCTTGAGTGGCAGGCTCTCGAGATCGAGGCCCGAGAGGTTGATCCCCGTAAGGTCAGGGAGCTTGCGCACCGAGCCGATCCGGAGCCCCGAGATGAGCTCGCGGATCTTCTCGTCGTCGATGCGCTGCGTCTGGCCGGACGGCTCGATCATGACGGATCAAGCTATGACCGGCCTGCGTCCGGTGCAAACGACATTACGCGGCTGAAATCGCCGCCCTCGCCAGGATCTCGTCGACCGCTTCGCAGGAATCGGCGACGTCGAAGGCGCCGGCGGCACGGAGCTGGTCGCCGAGCTCAGGCCAGCAGTGCCGGCCGGCGACGAATCCAAGGACCGGCATACCGGCGGCGATGGCAGCGCCGACACCGACCGTCGAATCCTCGATGACGAGGCAGCGCCCGGGATCGACACCGAACTGCCGCGCGGCGTGCCAGAAGAGATCCGGCGCGGGCTTCCCCCGGGCCACCATCTTGGCGCTGTAGACGTGCGGATCGAAGCGATGGAGCAGGCCGGCGATGTCGAGGTTCCAGCGCAGCCGCTCGGTCTCGGTGTTGGAGGCGACGCAGACCGGCAAGCCGATGCGATCGAGGAGCGCGGCAACGCCTTGGACCGCCTTCAGCTCGGCCGGAATGACCTCCTTCACCCGGGCATGCACGCGATGGGTGACCTCGTCCGGCAACGGGCGCCCCAGCTCCTCGGCGGCGATCTTGAGCGTGGTGTCGAAGCTGATGCCGACGAACTTGCGGGCAAATTCGGCGGCGGTGATCGGATATCCCGCGCGGGTGAACTCCTCGGCGTCGATCTTGCAGTAGAGGATCTCGCTGTCGATCAGCACGCCATCGCAGTCGAAGATGACGAGCTCGGGCGGAGCAGCGAGGACCATCAGGCGGCGAGCGCCGCCATCGCCGCGTCGACGCCACCCTTCTTGTACGGGATGCCCACGACCTTGAAGGACATTTCGACGGCGGCGAGCGCCCCCAGCAGCATCGGCTCGTTCAAGTCGCCCATGTGGCCGATGCGGAAGACCTTTCCCTTGAGATTGTCGAGGCCGCCACCGAGCGAGACGTTGTAGCGATCGAGCGCGGTCTGCCGGACCTTCTCGGCGTCGATGCCCGGCGGCATCAGGATGGCGGTGACGGAATCGGAACAGAGCTTGGCGTTCGAGCAGAAGAGCTGCATGCCGCCGCCCTCGCCCCAGGCCCGAACCGCCGCCCGCGTCGCCTCGGCCAGGCGCGTGTGGCGGGCGAAGACGCCATCGAGCCCCTCCTCCTCCAGCATGCGGATCGCCTCGGCCAGGCCGAAGAAATGGTGGACCGGAGCCGTCCCCGGGAACTTCTGCGGCTGGCGGCCGAGCATCAGCCGCCAGTCGAAGTAGGCCCTGGGCAGGCGCGCCGACTGGGTCGCATCGAGGGCCTTCTTGCTGACGCCGGTGAAGCCCATGCCGATCGGCAGCATCAGGCCCTTCTGCGAGCCGCCGACGGCGACGTCGACCTTCCACTCGTCCATGCGGAAGTCGATCGAGGCCAGCGAGGAGATGGTGTCGGCGAGGAACAGGCCGGGATGGCCGGCGCGGTCGATCGCCTTCCTGACCTCGGCGACCGGATGGGCGACGCCGGTCGCTGTCTCGTTGTGGACGAGCAGGATGCCGCGGATGTCGCGGGCCGTGTCGGCCTCGAGGCGCTCTTCGACCTTGGCGGGATCGACCCCGGTCCGCCAGTCGAAGGGGAGCGTCTCGACCTCGAGACCGTAGGCTTTCGCCATCTCGCCCCAGGAGGCGGAGAAGCGGCCGGTCTCCAGTACCAGGACCTTGTCGCCGGCCGAGAACAGGTTGACCACCGCCGCCTCCCAGGCGCCGTGGCCGTTGGAGGCGTAGACGAACATCGTTTGCCTGGTCTTGAAGACGCGCTTCAGGCCGTCGAAGCAGAACTCGGCGATGCCGGCGAACTCCTGCCCCATGAAATCCATCGAGGCGCGGTCCATGGCGCGGAGAATGCGGTCGGGGATGTTGGTCGGGCCCGGGTTCTGGAAGAACTGGCGGCCACGCATCACGGTCATGGACGGACTCTCTTAGGGGAAGGCCTACGCGGCGGGGTCGCGACTATCTGTCGAGTCCGCCTGGGAGGCAATATCGATCCCGCGTTGTTCGCCGTCGCGCCGCAAAACCGTGAAAATTGTCCAATCGCGCGATGCGCCAAGGCTTCACGAGATTGCCGCCGGAAATCGCGGCCGGAACGGGTCTCCCCGCCCCGGCCGTCTCAAGGCTACTTCGTCGCGGTCGAATACCAGACGCGGAAGCCGTTCTGCTTGATGTCCTTCAGCTGCCGGTTGGCGGCGATGTTGCTGACCGACTGGGTGATGAAGGCGAAGGGCCCTTCGGCCATGTGCTTGACCTGGATCTGCTTGTAGAGATCGGCCCGCTTGGCGGGATCCCGCTCCATCCTGGCCTTGTCGGCGAGGTCGTTGAGCTGGGGATCGGCCCAGGCGGCGATCCACGAGGGATAGCCCGTCAGGTTCGCTTCTCGCCGGTTGTCGGGGTTGACCGCGAACAGCGAGACCATGGCGTCCGCGTCCGGATACCCGGCGCCCCAGCCGGTCAGCACCAGCTCGTATTCGCGCGCCCGGCTGCGCCCCAGCGTCTGGGCGCCGGCGAGCGACTCGATTTCGATCTGGATGCCGGCCTTGGCCGCCTGGCCCTGGATGTACTGGCCGAGCTCGAGCTGGGGCGAGTTGGCGGTGTGGATCAGCTTCTTCTTGAAGCCGTTGGGATAGCCGGCCTCCGCCAGCAGCTTCTTCGCCGCCTCGACGTCCGGCTTGAAGGGGAGCGCCTCGTTCCGCGGCAACGCGCCGAAGGCGCCGAGCGGCACCAGGCTCTGGCGCGCGGTGCCGCGGTCCTTCATCAACGTCTTTTCCAGTTCGTCGTTGTTGATCAGGTGGCGGAAGGCCTGGCGCACCTTGGGATTGCCGAGGATCGGATCGGAGGTGTTGAAGGCGACGTACCAGAAGTGATGCAGCGGCACCTGGAACTGCTGCACCTCGGGGTGCCTGACCACGCCCTCCAGGTCCTGGGCGTTCAGCACGCGGGCGATGTCGGCATCACCCTGCTGGAGGGTGAGCCGTTGCGCGCCCGATTCCGGCACATGGCGGATGATGACGCGGCGAAGCTTGGGCTCGCCCCGCCAGTAGCCGTCGTTCCGCTCCAGGATCACCGTATCGTTCGCGGCCCAGCTCCTAAGCTTGTAGGCGCCGACGCAGGCGGTGTTGGTCTTGAGCCAGCCATTGGCGTGGTCGTCGCCCTTGGCGTTCTTCTTCGCCTCGACGCTGTCGAGCACGAAGCCCATGCGGCCGGAGAACAGCGCGGCGATCGCCAGATCGGAGGGATAAGGCTTCGGCAACTTGATGACGAGCGTGCGGTCGTCGGTCGCCTCGACCATCTTGTCGAAGCCGTCGGCGACGTAGCCCCACTGCCGGAGGGTGCCGGCGTTGACCAGGTTGAGCGCCATGATCCGGCGGAGCGACCACTCGGCGTCCTTGGCGGTAACCGGGTTGCCCGACGGATGCTTGAGGCCGGCGCGGATCTTGAAGGTGAGCGCCGTGCCGTCGGCGGAGGCCGACCAGCTCTCGGCGATCCCGGGCACCAGCTTGGAGGGATCGGTGTAATCCTGGAAGACCAGCGGGTCGCAGGTGTTGTTGAGGATCTCGTCGGTGACGAACTCCGCCACTTGGGCCGGGTCCATGCTGATGATCGGGTCCAGCGTCCACATCATCACCAGGGTGTCGGCCGGCGTCTTGGCGAGTGCGGCCAGCGGCGCGGCGACGAGGGCCGCGGCGGCAAGCCGGGCGGCGGAGCGTGCGAGCATGAGGCTTTCTCCCGTTTTCAGATCGGAAACGGACGTAAGCACAGCCGTGGCGTCCCGCCAAGACTCATGGCGGTCGCCTTCGAGGTCAGCGCTTCTTGGCCCCCTGGATCGCCCGCCACACCCGCTCAGGCGTCGCCGGCATATCCATGCTCTTGATGCCGACCTCGCGGAGCGCGTCGACGACGGCGTTCATCACCGCCGGCAGCGAGCCGGCGCAGCCGGCTTCGCCGCAGCCCTTGGCCCCGAGCACGTTGGTCGTGGCCGGAACCGGGTGGCTCTCGAACGAGAAGTTCGGCGTGTCGGCCGCCCGCGGCATGGCGTAGTCCATGTAGGAGCCGGTCAGGAACTGGCCGTCGGCATCGAACACCGTCCGCTCGAGCAGCGCCTGGCCGATGCCCTGGACGACGCCGCCATGGGCCTGGCCCTCGACCATCATCGGGTTCAGGAGCGTGCCGAAGTCGTTGACCATCGTGTACTTGACCACGGCGGTGACGCCGGTCTCCGGGTCGATCTCGACTTCCGCGACATGGCAGCCATTGGGGAAGGCCGAGGCGCCGGTGTCGTGGACGAGCTTCACGTCCAATGTTTGCGGTACGCCCTCCGGCAGCTCAAGGCCGGAGCGGAGCTTGTCGGCGAGATCCATGATGCCGATCGAGCGATCGGTGCCGGCGATGACGAAGCGCCCGCGCGCGAACTCGATGTCGGCGGCCGCCGCCTCCAGAACATGGGCGGCGATCTCCTTGCCCTTCTCGATCACCTTGTCGCCGGCCTCGACGATGGCGCCGCCGCTCGCCATGGCCGAGCGCGAGCCGCCGGTGCCGCCGCCGGCGATGAGCTGGTCGGAGTCGTTCTGATGCAGCCGGATCTTCTCGAACGGCACGCCGAGCTTGTCGACCAGCACCTGGGCGAAGGGCGTCCAGTGGCCCTGGCCGTAGTCGAGGGTGCCGGTGACGATGGTGACCGTGCCGTCGGTCTCGAAGCGAAGCCCGCCCATCTCCTTGCCCTGGGGTGCGGTCACCTCCAGGTAGTTGCCGATGCCGATCCCGCGCAGCAATCCGCGCGCCTTGCTCTCGGCCTTACGCTTGGCGAACCCCTCCCAGTCGGCGGCCTTGACCGCTTTGCCGAGCAGCGTCGAGAAGTCGCCGGAGTCGTAGACCATGCCCGACGGCGCGCTGTAGGGCATCTGCCCGGGTCCGATGTGGTTCCGCCGGCGGATCTCCGCCTGGTCGATCCCCATCTCGGCGGCGGCGGCCGCGACCAGCCGCTCCATGAAGTAGTTGCCCTCCGGCCGCCCGGCGCCGCGATAGGCGCCGATCGGCACGGTGTTGGTCATGACGCATTTGGTCGAGACCTCGATCAGCGGCGTCCGATAGACGCCGATCGAGTTCTTGAGGATGTTGACCGTCGCCATCAGCGGCCCCGCCGTGCCGAGGATGGCCCCCATGTTGGCGTATCCCTCGAAGCGGACGGCGAGGAAGCGGCCGTCCTTGTCGAGGGCGAGCTCGCCCTTGAAGTCGTGGTCGCGGCCGTGGGTGTCGGAGAGGAAGCTCTCCGAACGGTCGTCGGTCCACTTGACCGGCCGGCCGAGCAGGCGAGCGGCGTGCAGCAGGCAGACATACTCCGGATAGATCCCGGCCTTCATGCCGAAGGAGCCGCCGACATTGTCGGTCACGACGCGGACGTTCTCCGGCTTGTCGCCCAGCATCTCGGCGAGCGCCGCCTTGAAGCCGAACACGCCCTGGCTGCCGACATGGAAGGTCCAGCGTCCGCTCGCCTTGTCGTAGGCGCCGACCGCCGAGCGCGGCTCCATGGCGCTGACGACGATGCGGTTGCTGACGAGATCGAGCCGGGTGACGTGCGCGGCCTCGGCGAAGGCCGCGGCCACCTTGTCGGCCTCGCCGTAGTGCCAGTCGAGGACGACGTTGCCGGGAACGTCGTCGAAGAGCCGGGGCGCGCCTGGCGCCGCCGCGGCCCTGGCGTCGGTCACCACCGGCAGCGCGTCGATGTCGACCGTCACCGCTTCGGCCGCGTCCCTGGCCTGGACTTGAGTCTCGGCGACGACGAAGGCGACCGGATCGCCGACATAGTGCACCCGTTTGGTCGCGAGCGCGCGCCGCTCCGGCTTCCGCATCGCGCTGCCGTCGCGGTTGGGGTAGCTGACGTTGCACTTGATCGTGCTGTAGCCGGCGGCATTCAGATCGTCGCCGGTCCAGGCGCCGAGCACGCCCGGCATGGACTTCGCCGCCGAAAGATCGATGCCCTTGATCACGCCATGGGCGTGACGGCTGCGGACGACGACGCACCAGGCCTGGCCCTTGAGATTGATGTCATCGGTGTAGCGGCCCTCGCCCCGCAGCAGCGTCGGATCCTCGTTCCGCGGCACCGGCTGGCCGACGCCGAACTTGGTCATGCCCCACTGGATGGAGTCGTCCATATGCGTTCCCTTGAAGTCGATCGTAGACGAAATCAGTAGCCGAGGGCGCAGCCGTCCTTGCGGGGCTCGGAGCCGCCGACGAGCACGCCGCGGTCGTGGTCGATCCAGATCGCCTGGCCGCCGCCGGGCGGCGTCTCTGTCCGCACCACCTTGTGGCCGCGGCGCGCCAAATCCTGCGCCACCTCCTCGGGGATCGCCGGCTCGAGCTTGAGCTCGCCCTCATAGGCCCACATGCGGGGCGCGCCGAGCGCGTCCTGGGGGTCCATGTCGAGATCGAGCATGTTGCTGACCAACGTCGAATGCCCGGTCGGCTGGAAGTGGCCGCCCATGACGCCGAACGGCATCACCGTCTGGCCGTTCTTGGTCAGCATGCCCGGGATGATCGTGTGCATCGGGCGCTTGCGGGGGCCGATGCAGTTGGGATGGCCTTCCTTCACCCGGAAGCCCTGGCCGCGGTTCTGCAGCATGACGCCCGACTTGGGCGCGAGGATGCCCGAGCCGAAGGCGGCGAAGAGCGAGTTGATGAACGAACACGCGTTCCGGTCCTTGTCGACGACGCAGAGATATGTCGTGTCCTTGTGCTCGAGGAAGTCGGCCTCGACCCAGGGTGAGACCCGGTTCAGGCTGATCTGAGCCCGGATCGACGCGGCCTCCTGGGTCGACAGCAGCCGGTCGACCGGGACGTCGGCCTGGGTCGGGTCAGCGACATGCTGGTTGCGCAACCGATAGGCGAACTTGGCGGCCTCGGCCATCAGGTGGATGCGGTCGGCCTGGCTGAACTTGGTCGAGCCGTAGTCGAAGCCGGCGAGCACGTTCAGCATGATCAGCGCGGTGATGCCCTGGCCGTTCGGCGGGATCTCGTGGACGTCGTGGTCGCGATAGCGGGTCGAGATCGGCGTCACGTAGTCGGCGCGCGCCTCCTCGAAGTCCTCCATCGTGTGGAGACCGCCGACGCTGCGGAGCTTCGCCACCATGTCCTCGGCGACCTCGCCGGCGTAGAAGGCGGCGCGGCCGTGCTTGGCGATCTTCTTCAAGGTCTCGGCCAGCTCCGGCTGCTTGTGGAGATCGCCGATCGCCGGCGGCTTGCCGCCGGGAAGGAAGCGCTTCGCCGCATCCGGATCCTTCGACATCTTCTGGGTGAGCTTGCTCCAGTCGTTGCCGGTGCGCGGCGAAATGCGATAGCCGTTCTCGGCCCGGTCGATCGCCGGCGCAAGGAGCTCGCCTAGATCCTTGGTGCCGTGGTCGGCGTGCAGCTTGCACCAGGCGTCGATGGCGCCGGGCACGGTGACGGCGTGCGGCGACTGCATCTTGATGGAGTCGATGCCCTGGGACTTGTACCAGTCGTAGGTCGCCGCCTTCGGCGCGCGGCCGGAGCCGTTGAGGCCGATCGGCATCCCGGCCTTGGGCGAATAGAGGACGAAGCAGTCGCCGCCGATCCCGGTCGCGTGCGGCTCGATGACGCAGAGCATGGCGATGGCGGCGAGCGAGGCATCCACGGCGTTGCCGCCGGAGCGGAGCACGTCGATCGCGGTCAAGGTCGCCAGCGGATGGGCGGTCGCAGCGACGCCGCCATCGGCGTAGACGGCGGAACGGCCGGTATGGAAGTCACGCACGCGCATGGCCGAGGGCCTTTCGGAACTGGGGAGGTTTCGGGATCAGGCGGAGGGAGGAATGATAGGAGCGTCGGCGTCCGCGCACAACCGCCCTTCGTGCCCGAAAATGGTGCGTATTCGCTAGTGCACAGGAACTCAAAGACCACGAGCGCAATAGAGCGAACTCCCGGCGTTACCCGCGACTCTCAGCAAGAGCCGGGAATAGGAGGTCAGTGCCGTCGCCGCGGTCGGGCCCCAGCTTCCGGCCATGTAAGGCTTGGGCATCATGCCGCTTCATCTCAGTCATGAGTGGTCGCGCCGAACCAAGTCGAGCATGATGTGCGCATCTATGCTCGATCTGAAGATTCGGAAACGACGCAGGAGCCCCGCATGCGCACCCTCCTCGCCGCCATCGCCGTCGGGATCACGATGGCCGGATCCGCCGCAGTGGCTCAGCCCAGGCCCGGGCCGGGAGCGACCGGCCCGTCGGCCGCGGGCCCATGGGTCGACGTCCACATGCACCTCGTCGCCGGAATGACCGGTCGCGGGCCCGGAAGCCGGTCGGATTTCGACAGCGCGGTCGAGAACGCGATCCGGGAAATGGATCAGTTCGGAATCGCCGTGGCGCTCGTCTTGCCGCCGCCCCAGGTCGACGACCAGAGGCCCTACGACCACGCCGACTTCGCGGCGGCGCTTAGACGTTTTGGCGGCCGGTTCGCCTACCTCGGCGGCGGCGGCCTCCTCAACGCGATGATCCACCGCTATCAGGATACAGCGAAGGTCACTGAATCCACGAAGCGAGAATTCGCCACTGCGGCGGAGAAGATCATCGATGCAGGAGCCATCGGCTTCGGCGAGATGGCGTTGCTGCACCTCTCGGCGACCCAGGGCCACCCTTACGAATTCGTTCCCGCCAACCACCCGCTGTTCTTGGTCTTGGCCGACGTGGCGGCACGACGGGATGTGCCGATCGACCTGCACATGGACGCCGTCGACGGCGAGACGCCGACACCGCCGAATTTCTCGAGTCCCCCGAACCCGCCGCGGCTCGCCGACACGATCGGCGGCCTCGAGCGCCTGCTCCGGCACAATCCGAAGGCCAGGGTGGTGTGGGCCCATGGCGCGTCCGACCCGGTCGGCCCGATGTCGCCGGCGACCATCGGCCGGCTGATGGACGCGCACGCAAACCTGTTCGTGAGTCTCCGCATCGTCGGCGCGCAGGCGCCAACCATGAAGAACAAGGTGCTGGCGGCCGGCGGGATCGAGCCGGCCTGGCGCGAGCTGATCGTGCGTCATCCCGACCGCTTTGTGATCGGGACCGACTCCTTCATGGTTGCCGCAACAATGCGCGGCAGCGGTCCAGGGACGACATTCGCCGAGCGCAGCACGCCGAAGCTTCAGGCCACCCTGCACTTCCTGTCGTTGCTGCCGCCGGAGCTCGCGAGGAAGCTCGCCCGCGACAACGCGACCCGGATCTACCGGCTGCCGGGCCGATAGGCGGCAGGGTGCCGCTTCACGACGCCTCCTCGTGCCAGGTGCGGCCGTCACGCTCGATCAGCGCGGTGGCGGCGGTCGGGCCCCAGCTTCCGGCCATGTAGGGCTTCGGCGCCTCGTTCCCCTCTTCCCAGGCGCGGATCGAGGCGTCGAGCCAGGTCCAGGCGGCCTCGACCTCGTCGCGGCGCATGAACAAGGTCGGGTTGCCGCGGACCACATCCAGGAGGAGACGTTCGTAGGCCTCCGGGAAGCGGCCGGTGAAGGTCTCGGCGAAGGAGAGGTCGAGCGGCACCGACTTGAGCCTGAGCCCGCCCGGGCCCGGCTCCTTGGTCATCAGGTGGAGGGTGATGCCCTCGTCGGGCTGGAGGCGGATCACCAGCCGGTTGGGCTCGAGGCCGCCGGCCGATCGGGGGAAGATGCTGTGGGGCACCGCCTTGAACTGGATGACGATCTCCGACGTGCGGGCGGCGAGCCGCTTGCCGGTGCGGAGATAGAAGGGAACCCCGGCCCAGCGCCAGTTGGCGATGCCGACGCGGAGCGCGACGAAGGTCTCGGTGCGGCTGGCTTTCCCCCCGCTCAGCTCCTCCTGGTATCCCGGCACCGCCTGGCCGTCGGCAGCGCCCCGGCGGTATTGGCCGCGGATCAGCGCGTGCTCCTCGCCGCCGATCGGCTCCAGCGCGCGGAGCACCTTGATCTTCTCGTCGCGGACGGCGTCGGCATCGAAGGCGCGCGGCGGCTCAAGGGCGACCAGGCAGAGGAGCTGGAGCAGATGGTTCTGCACCATGTCGCGGAGCGCGCCGGCGGTGTCGTAGTAGTCGGCGCGCCCTTCCAGGCCGACGGTCTCGGCCACCGTGATCTGCACGTGGTCGATCCAGGTGGCGCTCCACAAGGGCTCGAACAGCGAGTTGGCGAAGCGGAGCGCGATCAGGTTCTGGACCGTCTCCTTCCCGAGGTAGTGGTCGATCCGGTAGGTCTGGCTCTCGGCGAAGACCCGGCCGATCTCGTCGTTGATCCGCTTAGCCGAGGCGAGGTCGTGGCCGATCGGCTTCTCCACCACCACGCGCGCCTCGGGCGTCGCCAGGCCGGCGCCGCCGAGGCGGGCTGAGACCGGGCCGTAGAGCGCCGGCGCGGTCGCCAGGTAGAAAACCCGGACCTGGCCCGGGATCTCGTCCAGGCGGTGCCTGAGCGTCTCCCAGCCGTCGCTGCCGCCGGCGTCGAGGGAGAGGTGATCCAGGCGGGCGAGAAAGCGGTCCCAGGACTCGGGGTCGGCCTTGTGGCGGCCCACCCGCTCCTCGACGAAGCGCCGGTAGCTCTCGGCGTCCATCGGCTTTCGGGAGATCGAGAAGATGCGCGAGCGCGGCGGCACCTGGCCGTCGTGGTCGCGATGATAGAGCGCCGGCAGCAGCTTCCTGACGGAAAGGTCGCCGGTGCCGCCGAAGATGACGCAGTCGAAGGGATCGACGGGGATGGTCTTAGGCGGCATCGAAGGCATCCTCTCTCAAGCCCGGTCGGACCTGAGAGAGGATGCCACAGATGCCTCAGCTCTCCATCCAAGCTCGATCGTAGCTTTCGGACGGGCCGATTCCGGTGGTGATGACGTCGTGGAACTTCTTGTTGACGAAGTTCGGCCACGCCATCTCGAGAATCCAGGCGACCGGCACCTCGTCGACCAGGATCTTCTGGACCTCCGAGTAGGCCTTCTGCCGGTCCTCGTCCTTGACCGCCTTGGCCCCCTGCTCGAACAGCTCGTCGACCTTCGGATTGACGTAGCCCCCGATGTTGGTCGAGGGCACGCCCCGGCGGATGTTGGTCGAGATGTAGGCGCGGGAGACGCCGAGGGCGGGATCGGCGAACTGCGAGAGAAAGTTGAAGGTGAGCTCGTAGTCGTCCTCGGTCGACTTCTTCCAGAAGCCGGCGACGTCGGTGCTCTCGAGCGTCAGCTCGATGCCCGCATTCTTGAAGGCCTGACGGGTGTACTCGGCCAGCCGCTGCCACACCTCGCCATAGGGCAGGACCATGCACTTCACCTTCAGGCGTACGCCATCGGCGCCCTTCTTGTGACCGGCGGCCTCCAGCAGCTCCTCGGCCTTCTTCGGGTCGAACGGATACTTGGGCACGTTGGCGTCGTAGAAGCGGGTCGTGGATGCGATCGGACCCGTTGCGACCTTGCCCATGCCGAAGAACAGGCTCTTCTGGATGAAATCGCGATCCAAGGCGTGGAGGAAGGCCTGGCGCACGCGCTTGTCGTTGAGGGGCGCGCGACGGTTGTTGATGTCGATCCACATGATCGGCGAGACGAATTCGTAGCCCTTGGTGGTCATCGTCATGTGGGGCAATGCCGCGAGCCGCTGCACGTCGAAGGGTTCGACCGCATCGAACTGCGAGGCATGGGCCTGGCCGGTCTCCAGCGCCACCGCCCTCAAGGCAGCGTCCGGGATGATGCGGAAGCTGATGCCATCGAGGTAGGGCAGGCCCGGCTTCCAGTAGTTCTCGTTGCGCACCAGCTCGATGTTCGAGCCGCGCTTCCATTCCTTGAACTTGAACGGGCCGGTGCCGATCGGCGCGTCGTTGGCCGGATTGGTGCGGAAGTCCTTGCCTTCATAGATGTGCTTGGGCACCAGCGGCGAGCTCGACACCTCGAAGGCATGGAGGAAGGGGCCGAAAGGCTCCTTCAGTTTATAGACGACGGTGTGCGCGTCCGGTGTCTCGACCGAGGCGACGCGACCGAAGTTCGCGCGGGCGCGGCCGTGAACCTCCGTGAGGAAGACCTGGGTCGAGAAGACGACGTCGGCGGAAGTGAAGGGCTTGCCGTCATGCCACTTCACGTTCTCTTCGAGCTTGAAGGTGTAGGTGAGGCCGTCCGGCGAGATGGTCCACGACTTGGCCAGCGACGGCAGCGGCTTCAGGGCAAAGTCGAAGGTCAGCAGGCTCTGGAAGATCTTGCCGCCGGCGACCTGGGTCGTGGTGCCCTGGTTGATCGGCAGCATCAGCATCGGCGGCTCGGGCTGCAGCACGATGTTCATGATCCCGCCGCGCCTTGGCGTGGTCTGGCCGAAGGCGGCGATCGGCGTCGCCGCGAGACCGGCGGCGACCGGCAGCATGATCGACTGCAACAGGAAGTCTCGGCGTTGCATGGCGTCCTCCCTTTGTTTGCGTGGATGTCCATTGCTACCACGGCATGAGGACGAGGTTAGCCAGCGCCGCGCCGCGGCGAAACAACGGTTTCGGGAAGGGGGATCCCCGCGAGCGCCCGCGGAATGAAAATCGCCGCCGGATCAAGCCTCTGGCGGCGTCATCGAGGCGCGGCGCGGAGATCGAAGGACGGCTAGTCGCGCCGGGACTTGAGGAACCAGTAGAGGAAGGCGATCAGGGCGAAGCCGACGAGGGTGCCGGTCGGCACGTCCTGGGAGAACTGGATCGCGTTCATGGCGACGGCGTGGACGAAGGAGCCGCTGGCGTCGCCGAGCAGGATGTAGGCGAGCAGGCAGAAGACCACCGCCATGAGCGCCAGCTCGACGGTGCGCCACCCGATCGTGCGGATCGTCTCGAACGTCATCGGTCGGGGCCTGCCTGGAGAAACGGGGCGGGGCCAAGGCCCCGCCCCCGGCGTTCGGTTAGGTGAGCGTCCGCTTCGAGAACAGCCAGAGGACTATGCCGAGCGCGATCAGTCCGACCAGACCGTTGCTCCCGAGTTCTTTGACCAGGTTGATCACGTTGCCGACGACGCTGCCGAAGAACGGCAGGGAGCCGCCGACCAGAAGCGCCGCCACGATGGCGAGCGCCAGCAACATCAGCCCGATTTCAGTCAGGCCGCCGATCCAAGCCTTGATACGTGACAATGCGTCCATTTGATTTCCCCCATGCCTTGGTGTCGTTGTATCCGGAAACCAAGAAGCTACACCTAGCACTTATACCATGGTTCACTAACAAGACCTAGCCTCTTCCTGGGAGGCCCGGACAAGGCCTCGCGGCGGGGCCTCCGGGCCCGGCAATTTGCTGCATTGCAGCAACGAATGCTTGGCGAGTGTGGCCCTCGACCAGCATCAGGCGCAAAAAGGCCCATTGGCCAAGGAGGTTGGTTGACGCTCTTGGGTTGCCAGCGTCAAATTTGAACAGAGATGAACGTCTTCCGCGGCGTGGCGTAGGAGCGGGCTCCTCGCCGTGCAGGCTGCTGCCGGGCCGCGCTGACGCGGCCGGCCCGGACCGACGGTGGGATCCTCGCTGAGAGGGGCAACGCTCTTGCGCTACGCCATGGGACACGGCCTATTCCGGCTTCGTTCCGTCACGTCGAGTCGCTCAGGCGTCGTGACCCACACCCGGTGCTCCTGCACGACCCGATGCTGAACGGATGCTGTTGGATCGGCGCTTCGCCCTAGTACCCGGAATCACTGATCCGCGAAATGGGCTTTGAGGCGCTTTTGATGGACCTTGGATTTGGTCCATGCAAAGGGTTTTGCGGTGTCGTTGTATGCGGTGATGAAGGCGTTGATGTGAGCCTTGAGTTCGACGAGCGAGTTGA
>SHVZ01000092.1 GCA_009694025.1 Alphaproteobacteria bacterium
TAAGGGGCCTCGTGCCCCGTCGAACCCAGATCCGCAACCCCCAGCCGAGCCATCGACATCAAACCGCGCCAATCGGGTGCCACCATGCCGCTCGTCCGCACCGCCCCAGCCCAGCTATCCCTTCGCATGGTGAATAGATCGGGCTAAGGCCCTACCGATCTTTGAACTTCGCCGGACGCTTTTCGGAGAAGGCGCTCATGCCTTCCTTCTGGTCTTCGGTCGCGAAGGTCGCATGGAAGAGCCGGCGCTCGAAGCCGATGCCCTCGCCCATCGTCGTCTCGTAGGCGCGGTTGACCGCCTCCTTCGCCATCATCACGACGGGAAGCGAGAGGGAGGCGATCTTCTCGGCCGTCTTCATCGCCTCGCTCATCAGATCGGCCAATGGGACCACGCGGCTGACGAGACCGGAGCGCTCGGCTTCGGCCGCATCCATCATCCGTCCGGTCAGGATCATCTCCATGGCCTTCGACTTGCCGACGAAGCGGGTGAGCCGCTGGGTTCCGCCCGCCCCGGGGATAGTGCCGATGGTGATCTCCGGCTGGCCGAACTTGGCGTTATCGGCAGCGATGATGAAATCGCACATCATCGCGGTCTCGCAGCCGCCGCCGAGCGCATATCCCGCGACCGCGGCGATGACGGGCTTCCGGATCTTGGAGAGCTGCTCCCAGTTCACGGTGATGAAATCGCTGCGGTAAACGTCCATGAACGTCCGGTCCTTCATCTCCTTGATGTCGGCACCGGCGGCGAAGGCCTTGTCGCTGCCGGTCAGGATCAGGCAGCGCACGGAGTCGTCGGCATCGAGCTGGACCAGGGCCTCGGCCAGCTCGGCCATCAGCTTGCCGTTCAGCGCGTTCATCGCCTGCGGGCGGTTGTACCGGACGACGGCGACGGCGCCGGTCTTCTCGACCAGGATGTTCTCGAGGGCCATGAGGTCTCTCTCGCGTTGGGAGGGCGCGTCTTAGCCTAACGCTGGCATTTCGCGCAATAAAAGGTCGAGCGGCCGGATTGCACCAGGCGGCGAATGGCGGATTTCGACCGGCAGGTGGGGCAGCGCTCGCCCTCGCGCTCATAGACCGCGAAGCTGTGCTGGAAGTATCCGAGCTCGCCCGAGGTCTGTCGGTGGTCGCGAAGACTTGAGCCGCCGGCCTCGATCGCCTCCGAAAGAACCGACCTGACCGCCTGGGCGAGCCGGTCGGCACGCACACCGGCGACCGTACCGGACTTCCGGAGGGGCGAGATGCCGGCGCGGAACAGCGCCTCGCTCGCATAGATGTTGCCGATGCCGGCAACGACGCGCTGGTCGAGGAGGGCCGCCTTGATGGGCGCCTCCTTGCCGGCAAGCCGCTTGGCCAGCGCCTGACCGTCGAAGGCGGGATCGAGCGGCTCCGGGCCGAGGCCGGCCAGCAGCGGGTGTGCGGCGGTCTCGCTGGCATCCATCAGATCCATGACGCCGAAGCGCCGGGCGTCGTTGAAGCGGACGACCGTGCCGTCGTCCGTGCCGACCACCACATGATCGTGGGCGTCGAGTTCGTTGGGCCATCCCTGGCCGACCAGCATGCGCCCGGACATGCCAAGGTGGATCAGCCAGTCCTCACCTGAGTCGAGGCCGACCAGCAGGTACTTGGCGCGGCGGCGGAAGGAGCGGATGCGGCGCCCCCGAAGGCGCTCGGCGAAGCGCTCGGGAAACGGCCGACGGAGGTCCGCCCGCCTGACCTCGACGCGGGCGAGACGCTTGCCCTCCAGGGCCAGCGCCAGGCCGCGGCGGACGGTCTCGACCTCGGGAAGCTCGGGCATGGCGGCGACGGTAGCGGAGCGGAACCGGCGCCGCTATGGTCCGCCCATGTCGGAAACCGTGTCGTTCGGCTATCGCGAGGTGCCCGCCGAAGCCAAGGCCGGGCTGGTGCAGGACCTGTTCACCCAGGTCGCCGGCCGCTACGACCTGATGAACGACCTGATGAGCCTCGGCATCCATCGTCTGTGGAAGGCCGAGATGGTCGCATGGCTCCATCCCCGGCCGGGCTCGCGCGTGGTCGACGTCGCCGGCGGCACCGGCGATGTCGCGCGCGCCGTGCTGGCAGCCGGCGCCGGCTCGGTCACCGTCGTCGACCTGACGCCGGCCATGCTGACCGAGGGGCGGGCGCGAACCGTGGATGCCGGATCGCTCGCCGGCATCGACTGGGTCGCCGGCGACGCCGAGGCGCTGCCGCTGCCCGATCGCGCCTTCGATGCCTATACGGTCGCTTTCGGATTGCGCAACGTCACGCGTCTCGACCGCGCGCTGGCCGAGGCGAGACGCGTGCTGAAACCGGGCGGGCGTTTCCTGGCGCTCGAGTTCGCGCCGAGGGCGGCAGCCGGCCTCAACGACCTCTATGACCTCTATTCCTTCTCCGTGCTGCCCTGGCTCGGCGAGAAGGTCGCAGGCGACCGCGACGCCTACGTCTATCTCGCCGAGAGCATCCGGCGGTTCCCCGATCCGGAAGCGCTCGCGCGGATGATCCGCCAGGCCGGCTTCGGCGGCCATCGTCACCGCTCGTTGAGCTGCGGCGTCGCCCAGCTCCACGGCGCGACCCGGCTTTGATGCTGCGCGCCGGCCGCCATCTCCTCAGGCTCATCGGGATCGCGCGCATTCTCGCGCGCCATGACGCCCTCTTCTTCGCCGACCAGGTGCCGGGGTTGCCGGCGGCGCTCAAGATGGCGATCGGGCTGATCCGTCGGAAGGTTCCCGGCCGGCCCGGCCGGCGTCTGGCCGACGCGCTGGTGGCGCTCGGGCCGTCCTTCATCAAGTTCGGCCAGGCGCTCGCTACGCGGTCCGACCTGATCGGCGAGGAGATGGCCGACGACCTGGCCCAGCTTCAGGACCGGCTGCCGCCCTTCGCCGGCGGTATCGCGCGGACGACGCTCGCCGCCGAGCTGGGGCGGCCGGTCGAGGACCTCTACCGGAGCTTCGACGATGTGCCGGTCGCCGCCGCCTCGATCGCCCAGGTGCACTTCGCCGTCACCTCCGACGACCGCGAGGTCGCGGTCAAGATTCTCCGGCCGGGGATCGAGGCGGCCTTCACCCGCGACCTCGACCTGCTGCGCTGGATCGCCGAATGGGTGCAGCGGATGGCGCCGAGCCTGAGGCGGCTGAAGCCGATCGAGGTCGTCGACACCTTCGCCGAGACCGTCCGCATGGAGATGGATCTCCGCCTCGAAGGGGCGGCGGCGGCCGAGCTCAAGGAGAATTTCAAGGACGATCCCGATTTCCGGGTGCCGGCGGTCGACTGGGGCCGCACGGCGAGGCGCGTGCTGACCATCGAGCGCGTCGCCGGCATCCGCATCGACGACGTGCCGGCCCTGCTGGCGGCCGGCCACGACCCCGACGTGATCCTGGCGAAGTCGGCCCAGGCCTTCTTCCGCCAGGTGTTCCGCGACGGCTTCTTCCACGCCGACATGCACCCGGGCAACATGTTCGTGACGTCCGACGGCGCGCTGGCGCCGGTCGATTTCGGCATCATGGGCCGCATCGAGCGCGCGACCCGCATCTTCCTGGCGGAGATGCTCCGGGAATTCCTCACCGGCGACTACCGAGAGGTGGCGATGGTCCACTTCCGCGCCGGCTACGTCCCCCGCCACAAGTCGCTGGACGCCTTCGCCCAGGCCTGCCGGTCGATCGGCGAGCCGCTGATGGGGAAGCCGCTGAACGAGATCTCGGTCGGGCGCCTCTTGGCCCAGCTCTTCCGGGTGACCGAGACCTTCGAGATGGAGGTGCAGCCGCAGCTTCTCCTCCTGCAGAAGACCATGGTGGTGGCCGAGGGCGTCGGACGAAAGCTCAATCCGTCCGTCAACATGTGGCAGCTTGCCGAGCCGTTGATCGCCGAATGGATGCGCGAGAACCGCGGGCCGGAGGCGAGGATGGGCGAGACGGTTGCCGATCTGATGCGCGCCGTCGAGCGGCTGCCGCGCCTGCTGGCCGAGGCCGAGACGGTGGCCGGCGCGCTGGTCGACGGCGTGCGTTTGCATCCGGAGACGGTGAAGCAGCTCCAGGCGGCACGGCCGACCGGCGCGCACCGCCTGTTGTGGGCGGCGGTGACTGCGCTCGCCGCCGGGATCGCCGCCCTCGCCCTGATGCGATGACGCGTCACGCCGGCTCTGGCAGACTATCCGAGATGTCGCTCACGGTTCCCGTCCGCCGCCTTCCGCATGCCGAAGGACTTCCGCTGCCCGCCTATGCGACGTCCGGGTCGGCCGGCCTCGATCTGATGGCGGCGCTCGATCGGCCGGTCGTGGTTCCCCCCGGAGGCCGCCTGCTGGTGCCGACCGGGCTTGCGATGGAGCTTCCGGAAGGCTACGAGGCGCAGATACGTCCACGCTCCGGTCTGGCGCTGAAGCACGGAATCACCGTGCTGAACGCTCCGGGCACGGTCGACTCGGACTACCGCGGAGAGGTCAAGGTGTTGCTGGTGAATCTCGGCGACCGATCGGTGACGCTGTCGCGTGGCGAGCGCATCGCCCAGTTGGTGGTGGCGCCGGCAACGCGGATCGCCTGGCGCGAGCAGTCGAGCCTGACCGACACGTCCCGCGGCGCCGGCGGCTACGGCTCGACCGGCCGCGGCGTCGTTGCCGGAGACGAGGGCGCGTGAGCAGCATCCTCCAGCCGTCCAGGAAGCTGTTGGCGGCGATCGAGGCCGTGCTCGACATCGCCCATGCGGCGACCGACCAGCCGGTCTCCGGCCAGGAGCTGACCAAGCGTCAGGGTGTCCCTCCACGTTTCCTCGAGCCGGCGTTGCAGGCTCTCTCGCGGGCCGGCATCCTCTCCAGCGAACGCGGTCCCCGCGGCGGCTACCGTCTCGCCCGCGAGCGTCGCCGTATCACCTTGGGCGACGTCTGTCGCGCCGTCGCCGCGGTCGAGGATCCCGAAGCGGAGGCGAAAAGCGCCATCGGCCGCAAGGTCGTCCGTCCGCTGTTCGGCGACCTAGACGGCGAGGTGATGCGCCGGCTCGACGGACTGACGCTGGAGGACCTCTGCCAGAGGGCCTTCCAGCAGGACGTGCCGAAGCGCGGCGGGCCGGACTGCGACTTCTCCATCTAGGGATTGACGCAACGTCGAGGGCGGCCTAGGTCAGTCCTATGATGTGATTTCTTGGAAATCACACAGGAGGCGTGTAAGTGGCTGCCGTCCATGCCGCTCCTGCCGCCGCGCCCGAGTTTCGCGGCCGTATCTACGACAGCGTGATCGAGACCATCGGCGCCACGCCGCTGGTGCGCTTCGCGCGTCTGGAGAAGCACCTCGGCCTCGAAGCCGAGATCGTCGGCAAGCTCGAGTTCTTCAACCCGCTGGCCTCGGTCAAGGACCGCATCGGTCTCGCCATGATCGAGGCGGCGGAAGCCTCTGGGTCGCTCATGCCCGGCGGCACCCTGGTCGAGCCGACCTCCGGCAACACCGGCATCGCGCTTGCCTTCGTCGCCGCGGCGAAAGGCTACCGGCTGATCCTGACCATGCCCGAGAGCATGTCGGTCGAGCGCCGGCGCATGCTGAAGCTGCTCGGCGCCGAGCTCGAGCTGACGCCGGCCGCCGCCGGCATGCGGGGCGCCATCACGCGGGCCGAGGAGATCCTGAAGGAGATCCCGGGCTCGATCATGCCCCAGCAGTTCAAGAACGCCGCCAATCCGGCGGTCCACCGGCGCACCACCGCCGAGGAGATCTGGAAGGACACCGGCGGCCGGCTCGACGTCTTCGTTTCCGGCATCGGCACCGGCGGCACCTTGACCGGCGTCGGCGAGGTGCTGAAGCCGCGCCTGCCCCATCTCAAGATCGTCGCGGTCGAGCCCGAGGACTCCGCCGTGCTGTCCGGCCGTCCGCCGGGCCCGCACAAAATCCAGGGGATCGGCGCCGGCTTCACTCCGGACATCCTGAAGCGCGAGCTCATCGACGAGATCCTGTCGATCGCCAACCAGACCGCCTTCGACACCGCGCGCCTGGTGGCGAAGACCGAGGGGATTCCGGTCGGCATCTCCTCCGGCGCCGCCGTCGCCGCCGCGGTCGAGGTGGCGAAGCGGCCGGGCTTCAGGGGCAAGCGCATCCTCGTCATCATCCCCTCCTTCGCCGAGCGCTATCTCTCGACGCCGCTGTTCGAGGGGCTGTGAGCCAAGCTGGAGCCTCATGCTTCGACAAGCTCAGCATGAGGTAACGAGAAAAGGCCTCATCCTGAGCCTGTCGAAGGATGAGGCGGTTGGCTAGACTCCGGGAATGCCGAACGACGAACTTTCAGAAGCCGAGTTCCATCGCTATGCCCGCCACCTGATTCTCGACGAGGTCGGCGAGGGGGGCCAAGCGAAGCTCCGTGCCGCCCGCGTGCTCGTCGTCGGCGCGGGCGGCTTGGGATCGCCGGCGCTCCTCTACCTCGCCGCCGCCGGCATCGGCACCCTCGGCATCGTCGACGACGACCGGGTCGACCTGACCAACCTGCAGCGCCAGGTGGTGCATACGACGGACACGCTGGGCTGGGCCAAGGTGGATTCGGCGGCGCGCACCATCGAGGCGATCAATCCGCATGTGCGGGTCATCAGGCACAAGCAGCGCCTCGACGAAGCCAACGCCGGCGGTCTCCTCGCCGGCTACGACCTCGTCCTCGACGGCTCCGACAATTTCGCCACGCGCTACGTGCTGGCCGATGCCTGCTTTGCATACAAGAAACCGATGGTCTGGGCCTCGCTGCTCCGCTTCGAAGGCCAGCTCTCGGTGTTCAAGCCGTGGACCGGCGGCCCCTGCTATCGCTGCCTCTTCGCCGAGGCGCCGCCGCCGGGCCTGATCCCGCGCTGCGAGGAGGCCGGCATCCTCGGCGCCGTCGCCGGCGTCATGGGCACCCTGCAGGCGGTCGAGGCGCTGAAGGAGATCCTGGGGCTGGGCGATTCGCTTTCAGGCCGCCTCGTCCTCTACGACGCGCTCTCCGGCGAGTTCCGTTCGTTCAAGGCGGCAAAGGACCCGGCGTGCCGTCTGTGCCGCCCTAACGGCTGAACACCTCCGGGTTGACCAGGCAGTCGGCCGACACCCGCCCGACCATCCCCTGGAGCGCGTTCTCGGCGGCGGCGACGTTCATGCGGTCGACGCATTCGGGCGACTGCGCCGAGTTGTGCGGGGTCAGGAGCACGTTCGGCAGCGTGAGCAGCTCGTTGCCCGGCTCCGGCGGCTCGATCTCCGTGACGTCGAGGCCGGCGGCGGCGATGGTCTTCGCCTTGAGCGCCTGGATCAGCGCCGTCTCGTCGATGATCGGACCGCGCGCGGTGTTGATGAGGATCGCCGACGGCTTCATCGACTTGAGCCGGCGCTCGTTGATCAGGCCGCGGGTCTCGTCGGACAGCGGGCAGTGGAGCGTCACGATATCGGCGACATTCAGCGCCGCCTCGAGCTCCATCGGCTCGGCGCCGGCGGCACGGATGCGGGCCGGATCGATCAGCGGATCGACGACGACGATCCGCATGTCCCAGCCCATCATGCGGCGGACGACGCGGGTGCCGATGCGCCCGAACCCGACGACGACCAGCGTCTTGCCGGCGAACTCCAACAGCAGCTCGTCGAAGCGGACGGTGTAGCTGCTGCCGTCGCGCATCGCGCGGTCGAAGAGGACGAGCTTGCGCCCGACCCCCATCATCAGCGCGACCGCGTGCTCGGCGACCGTGGTCGCGTTGGCCTGGCCGACCGTCGCCATCTGCACGCCGCGCCTGGTGAGCGCCGGCACGTCGATCGAGTCGTAGCCGACGCCGACCCGGCAGACGACCTTGAGCTTCGGCGACGCGTCGAGCTCGGGATCGGAGAACGGGTAGTTTGCCGGGCGGAAGACGATCGCCTCGGCGTCCTTGAGGGCGGCAAGGATGTTGGCGGGCGTGACCTCCTCGACGACCTCGACCGTCACGTCCTTGGCCGCGGCCAGCACCTTCATACCGGCCGCGACCAGCGGCCGGGCCAGAACGACCTTGGGCATCCTTGGATCTCCTGGTAGGTCGCCCTATTAGTAGACGGATTGGGCCTTCGCCTTGGCCTTCGGCTCGGCCGGCTTCGGCCCCCGCATGTCGTCGACCATCGTCTTCGCCGCCACCGCCATGATCCGGGAGTCGTTCAAGAGCGTGACGAGCTGGTAGCCCTCCTGGCGGACGCGCTTGGCGTACGCGGTCGAACCGGTGTGGATGCCGGCATGGACGCCGTGCTTCCTGCAGCCCTTCAGGATCTTCACGATCAGATCCCAGCGCTTCTCGTCGGTGTGATCCATGCCCGGACCCATGCCATAGGAAATCGAGAGATCGGAAGGGCCGACATAGATGCCGTCGAGGCCGGGCGTGGACAGGATCTTGTCGAGATTCTTCACCGCCTCCTTGGTCTCGATCATGGCGATCGCCAGGATCTCGTCGTCGGCCTTGAGCTGGTAGTCGGCGCCGCCGTAGAGCGTGGCGCGGATCGGGCCCGAGCTGCGGTAGCCACGCGGCGCATAGCGGCAGGCGCCGACGAACTTCTCGGCCTCCTCGCGATTGTTCACCATCGGGCAGATGATGCCGTAGGCGCCGGCATCCAGCGCCTTCATCACATGCGCCGGGTCGTTCCAGGGGACCCGCGCCATCGGCACGACGCTCGTGGTGGAGATGCCCTGGAACATGCCGACCATCGCCTGGTAGTCGACGATGCCGTGCTGGAGATCGACGGTCAGCGAGTCCCAGCCCTGATGCGCCATGACCTCGGCAGCGAAGCCGCTCGGGATCGAAAGCCAGCCGTTGACGACGCATTTGCCGGACTTCCACATCGCTCGCACATTGTTCGGACGCATGTTCCCCCCGGGGAGCTTGATTTGGACCGCCAGAGGCGGCGCTCGCTTCCAGAGTCGCCGAACCCATGGGCGGACGCAAGGCGACGTTGTCGATCTCGGGCGGCGCCCGCCCTAATGTCCATCGGCTCGGCCGGCGATCGACCGGAGCGTGCCCGGCAGCTTGAGGCCGAGCGTGACCGCGCGCGCGGTCAGGAACACGAAGATCGCGAGCCAGAGCCCGTCATTGCCGAGCCGGGGGACGGCGATCGAGGCGGCGAGCACGAAGAAGCCGGCCGAGATCAGCATCATGTTCCGCATGTCGCGCCCGCGGGCCGCGCCCCAGAAGACGCCGTCGAGCTGGAAGCTCCAGACGGCGACGGCCGGCATCGCCGCCGCCCAGGGGAGGTAGCGAAGCGCCTCCTCCCGCACCGCCGGGATGTCGGTCAGGATCGAGATGAGCGCCGGCCCGCCGAGGCCATAGGCCAGGGTGAAGGCGACGGCGACGCCGGCCGACCAGACGAAGGTGGCGCCGAGGCAGTCGTCGAGCTCGGCCCGGTCGCGGGCGCCGATGGCGCGCCCGACCAGCGTCTCCGCCGCCTGGGCGAAGCCGTCGAGGGCGAAGGCCATGAAGGTAGAGAAGGTCATGAGCACCGCGTTGGCGGCGATGGTCAGGTCGCCGAAGCGGGCGCCGAGCGCGGTGAAGCTGGAGAAGCAGAGAATGACCAGGAGCGTGCGGATGAAGATGTCGCGGTTGAGCGCGACCAGCCGGCCGAGCTTGGCCGGATCGAGGAGGCGCATCCGGTCGACCGCCCCGCCCATGCCGGCGATGGCGCGCGCCGCAAGCGCCAGGCCGAGGCCGGTGCCGACGTATTCGGCGATGGTGGTCGCGGCGGCGACGCCGGCGATGGTCCATCCCAGGCCGAAGACGAAGAAGAGGCAGAGCGCGAGGTTGACGAGGTTGATGACGATCTGCAGCAGGAGCCCGATGCGCGCGTTCTCCAGGCCGAGGAACCAGCCGAGCAGCACGAAGTTGACGAGGACCGCCGGCGCGCCCCAGATGCGGATCGCCACATAGGTCTGGGCGTTGTCGACGACCTCCGGGCTCGCCTTGAGGACCAGGAAGGCGAGCCAGCGGATCGGCACCTGCAGCACGATCAGCGAGACGCCGATGACGCCGGCGATGAGGAGGGCGCGGTAGAGCGTCGCCTTCACCTCGGCAGAATCGCCGGCGCCGTTGGCCTGGGCGACCGGCCCGGTGGTGCCGGTCCTGAGGAATCCGAAGCTCCAGTAGAGGAAGCTGAAGACCACCGCGCCCAACGCCGCGGCACCGAGGAAATGCGCCTCCGGCAGGTGGCCGAGCACGGCGGTGTCGACCGCGCCGACCAGCGGCACGGTGACGTTGGCCGCGATCAGCGGCCAGGCCAGCTTAAGCGCCCGGCGGTGGGCGTCGCGGCTGCCGAAGCGCATCAGCGGTTCGCCAGCTCGACCAGCACCTCGGCGAGCACGCGGGCGCCGGAGGCCAGGTCGTAGGGCGTCGCGTTCTCGATCTCGTTGTGGCTGATGCCCTTCTCGCAGGGGACGAAGATCATCGCCGTCGGGCAGACCCGGGCGAGATAGATCGCATCATGGCCGGCGCCGGAGAGAATGGGCATCGAGGACAGCTCGAGCCGGTCCGCCGCCGACTGGATGAGGTCGGGCAGGAGACCGGAGAATGTCGTCGGCTTCACCCAGAGCGTTTCCTTGACCTTGACCTCGCAGGGTCCGCGGCGGGACCGGCAGACGCCGTCGACGCCGTCGCCGAGCCGCGCCAGGACCAAATCGTCCGGATGGCGGAAGTCGATGCTGAACGTGACCTTGCCGGGAACCACCGCGGGCGCGTTGGGCTCGACGACGAAGCGGCCGATGGTGAAGCGGACGACGTCGTCGGGATCGTGGAAGTGCGCCTGGAGGGCGACCGCCATCTCGGCGCCGGCGGCGAAGGCGTCCTTGCGACGCGCCCGCCTGAGCGTGCCCGAATGGCCGTCCTCGCCCAGGACCTCGACCAGGAAGCGGCGCACGCCCTGGATCGCGGTCACCACGCCGATGGTCTTGGCACGTGCTTCCAGCTCCGGCCCCTGCTCGATATGGGCCTCGACGAAGGCGCTGACCTCGATGCCGAGCGGCCGGTCGGCCGCCATCGGCAGGTGGGCGCGGGTGCGCTTCAGCGCCTCGCCGAGGGTCAAGCCGTCGAAGTCCGCCAGGGGCAGAACGTCGGCGAGCGACCGGGCCCCGGCGAAGACCGAGGAGCCGAGCGTGCCGGGCCAGCGCCCGCCGCCGCCTTCCTCGCACGTCCACACGGCGGCTTCGAGGGCGCGCCTGGTCCTGATCCCGGCGTCGTCGATGGCCTCCAGCGCTTCGAGCGCGGCGAGCACGCCGTAGATGCCGTCGAAGCGGCCGCCGGAGGGCTGGGTGTCGGTGTGCGAGCCGCTCATCACCGGCGCCAGGCTCGGGTCGGCGCCCTCACGGCGGACGAAGAAGTTGCCGATCGGATCGATGAAGCTCCTGAAGCCGCGCGTAGCGCCCCAGCGGGCGAGAAGGGCACGGGCCTCGTTGTCGAGGTCGGTCAGCGCGAGCCGGCGGACGCCGCCCTTCGGCGTCTTTCCCAGCTCCGCCATGTCCATGTGACGCTGCCACAGCCGCGCCTCGTCGACCGCCGCACCGGCTTTCCCGTCGCTCACGCTTCCGCCTACCGGTTTGCCAGCTCGACCAGCACCTCGGCCAGCACGCGGGCGCCGGAGGCAAGATCGTAGGGCGTCGCGTTCTCGATCTCGTTGTGGCTGATGCCCTTCTCGCAGGGGACGAAGATCATCGCCGTCGGGCAGATCTTGGCGAGGTAGATCGAATCGTGGCCGGCGCCGGAGAGAATGGGCATCGAGGACAGCCCGAGCCGGTCCGCCGCCGACTGGATGAGATCGGGCAGCAAGCCGGAGAACGGCACCGGCTGCGAGCGGGCGGTCTGCACCGCCTTGACCTCGCAGGGTCCGCGGTTGGCCTGGCAGACGCCCTCGACGGCATCGCCGAGCCGGGTCAGAACGGCCTCGTCCGGATGGCGGAAGTCGATCGAGAAGACGACCCGGCCGGGAATCACCGCCGGGGCGTTCGGCTCGACGGTGAAGCGCCCGACGGTGAAGCGGACGACGTCGTCGGGATCGGTGAAGTGCCGGTAGAGGGCCTTGGTGATGTCGGTCGCGGCGACGAAGGCATCCCGCCGCCGGGCGCGCGTGACCGTGCCGGCGTGGCCGTCCTCGCCCAGGACCTCGACCAGGAAGCGACGGGCGCCCTGGATCGCCGTCACCACGCCGATGGTCTTGCCCCGCGCCTCCAGCTCCGGTCCCTGCTCGATATGCGCCTCGACGAAGGAGGCGACCTTCATGCCGAGCGGCCGGTCGACGGCCGCGGGCACGCGCGCGCGGGTCCGCTCGACCGCCTCGGCGACGGTGACGCCGTCGAAGTCGGCGAGCTCGAGCGCGTCGGCAAGCTTGACCGTGCCGGCGAAGACCGAGGAGCCCATGGTGCCCATCGGGAAGCGGGCGCCGCCCTCCTCGCAGGTCCAGACCACTGCCTCGAGCGCGCGCCGGGTCCCGATCCCGGCGTCGTCGATGGCCTCCAGCGCCTCCAGCGCCGCCAGCACGCCGTAGATGCCGTCGAAGCGGCCGCCCGAAGGCTGCGTGTCCGTGTGCGAGCCGCTCATGACCGGGGCCAAGCTGGGATCGGTGCCCTCGCGGCGGACGAAGAAGTTGCCGATCGGATCGATGAAGCTCTTGAAGCCGCGTTCGGCGCCCCACGCCATCAGCTTGCCCCTCGCGTCGGCGTCGAGGTCGGTGAGCGCCAGGCGGCGGACGCCGCCCTTCGGCGTCTTTCCCAGCTCGGCCATGTCCATGTGGCGCCGCCAGAGCCTGGCTTCGTCGACCTTCGCCCCCGCTTTTCCGTCGCTCACGCCTCGCCTCCTCGCAAGCTGTCCGCCAGCGCATGGCCGATCCATACCGCGGCGAGACAGAGAATGACCGATGCCAGCACGTTCGCAACCGCCTTCGCCCATTCGCCCTCCTGGGCCAGGACCAGGGTCTGCAGGCTGAAGGCGGAGAAGGTGGTGTAGCCGCCGAGCACGCCGACCATCAGGAACTGGCGCGAGAGCGGGCCGAACGGCAGGGCGGCGACGATGCCGATGACGAAGGACCCGGTGACGTTGGCGGCCACCGTCGCCCAGGGAAAGCCGGAGGCGAACAGCGCCTCGAAGGCGAGCGCCAGCCAGTACCGGCCGACGCTGCCGAGCGCGCCGCCGAGGGCGATCCAGATCGTGCTTTCGAGCATGGCCGGGGCGTCGACGAGAAGGAGAAGCCAGCATGCCCTCCGGCGAGCCGAAGGTCGAGGTGCGTCGTCGCCGTCGTCGTGGCCTCATGGGCAAGGCCCAGGGAACATCCTAGTATCGTCAGGCGAATGCTTCGCTCCGGCCTGGATCAGCCGCATGTCTCCTAAGCGTCACGCCACACCTGTCGCGCCGCCCGAGGAGCTGGCCCGCTGGCTCGGCAAGGTCGTTGCCAGCGCCCAGGCGCTGCGTAAGGCGCTGGCCGACGAGAACCGGCTTCCGGAGGGCTTTCCCAGGGGCGACATCGACGCCCTCGCTGCGACCCTGGAGAAGGTGCCGGGCATGTCGATCGAGGGCACCCTCGGCGCTCTGACCTATGCCGGCGACAAGCTGGAGCAGTTGCGGCAGCGCTGGGTCGCGGTCGCCGCCGACGCGGGCGATCTGCCGGAGATGCCTTGGGGCGGGCGCATCGACACGCCGCTGGCTCTCCTCAGCGCCGACGTCGGCGCAGCACGAGCCTGGCACGCCGACGCCGCCAGGGTGACGGCGGAGGCTTCACCGGTGCCGGAGCCTCTGGTGGCAAGGGGCGGAACCCCCGATCTTCGCGCCCTGGCCGATGCTGTCGGCGAAACCGCCACGGGTTCGGCCAACCTCGCCGGCAGGCTCGACCGGCACAGGATTCCGGCGTCGGTTCCAGCCGACAACCTCGTGCGCGGCATCGTGGACGTCGAGGT
Source organism: Alphaproteobacteria bacterium (assembly GCA_009694025.1). GTDB lineage: Bacteria > Pseudomonadota > Alphaproteobacteria > SHVZ01 > SHVZ01 > SHVZ01. The sequence goes on from SHVZ01000092.1 coordinate 13,854, forward strand.
GATGGCCCGCCAGGAACGGATCGAGCTGGGCGCCGCCGAGCCACGGGTACGGCTCCTCGACCGGCTGAACCGGGCCGTGTCGGCTGCCGGGGACTATGCGATCTTCGCCGCCCGGGGGGTGCAGGTCGGCGCCGACTTCACCAAGATCGGCTACGATTTTGTGCACGAGGTAAAGACCGCGTGGATCGAGGCGCTGAGGAAGGCCGCCGAGGCGGTGGAGAGGAAGGTCAAGAGCTATCAGGACAGATGGTCGGGGGCCCATACGTCGACGGGTTCCCAACCCGTCACCCCCGTCGATGCCCGCTCGCTGCCGGACCTCGCCGTCTTCCGCGACCGGCTGTCCGACGGGACGGAAGGACCGAAGATGGCGATCCTGCCGGCGGGGCGTTTCCTGATGGGCTCGCCCGCGAAGGAGAAGGGCCGCTACAAGGACGAAGGCCCG
>SHVZ01000093.1 GCA_009694025.1 Alphaproteobacteria bacterium
GGCAGAAGGCTATCGTCCTGCATGGCGGGTGTGGCACTCCGGCGAGGCGTGGAAGACTTTGTCTAGACACCAAAATCTTACACGAAATCAACGGATTACGCTACATCCGCCAGCCCAATATCAGCGCCCCGATGAATAATTCGGGTTAATGACCCATCCGACCGCAATAGGTGCTACCGACGTGGCGCCTATCTAATCACCTCTCCAGCTGCGAGTTCGATCATGCCCAAGCACCGCATTGCGGTCATTCCCGGCGACGGCATCGGCAAGGAGGTGCTGCCCGAGGGTCTGCGTGTGCTCGACGCCGCCGCCCGCAAGTACGGACTCGATTTCAGCTTCGACCACTACGACTGGAGCTGCGAGACCTACAAGAAGTCCGGCCGGATGATGCCGGAGGACGGGCTCGACCGGCTCAGGGCCGCGGACTCGATCTTCCTCGGCGCCGTGGGATTCCCGGGCGTGCCCGACCATATCTCGCTCTGGGGCCTTCTGATCCCGATCCGGCGCGAGTTCCAGCAGTACATCAACCTCCGCCCGGTCCGCATGATGAAGGGCATCCCCTGCCCGCTGGCGAACCGGACGCCGGAGGAGATCGACTTCTGGGTGGTCCGCGAGAACAACGAGGGCGAATACTCCGAGATCGGCGGGCGCCTGTTCCAGGGCACCGACCGCGAGATGGCGGTGCAGCAATCGACCTTCACCCGCCTCGGCGTCGACCGCGTGCTCCGCTTCGCCTTCGACCTCGCTCGGACCCGGAAGAAGAAGCACCTGACCTCGGCGACCAAGTCGAACGGCATCATCCACACCATGCCCTACTGGGACGAGCGCGTGCGTACGGTCGCCAAGGACTATCCGGACGTGAAGTGGGACCAGTTCCACGTCGATGCGCTCGCCGCCAACTTCGTCCTGCATCCGGACTGGTACGACGTGGTCGTCGGATCGAACCTGTTCGGCGACATCCTGTCCGACCTCGGACCAGCGGTCGCCGGCTCCATCGGCATCGCGCCTTCCGCGAACCTGAACCCCGAGCGCAAGTTCCCCTCGATGTTCGAGCCGGTGCACGGCTCAGCCCCGGACATCGCCGGCCGCGGCATCGCCAACCCGATCGGCCAGATCTGGTCGGGTGCGATGATGCTGGAGCACCTCGGCCACAAGGCCGCCGCCGACGCCATCGTCCGCGCCATCGAGGACGTGCTCGGCGGCGGCGGTCCCCGGACGCCCGACATCGGCGGCCAGGCGAAGACCATGGATCTCGGCAAGGCCGTGGCGGAGGCGCTCAAGTGATCGATGTCTATACGGCGGCGACCGGCAACGGGCTCAGGGCCGCGATCGTGCTGGCCGAATCCGGGCTGCCCCACACCGTCCACAAGATCGACCTGGAGAAGGGCGACCAGAAGACGCCGGCCTTCCTCGAGATGAACCCGGCCGCCCGGATTCCGGTGATCGTCGACCGGGGCGCCGCGGGCGGGCCGCTAACGCTGACGGAGTCGACGGCGATCCTGATCTACGTCGCCGAGAAGAGCGGCAAGCTGCTGCCGAGCGAGCCGCATGCCCGCGCCCGTGCGCTGGAGGCGGTCGCCAACGCCATGACCGACCTGTACGCGCCGTTCAACGGGCTCTTCAACCTGCATCACGGGGGGCGCACGCCGCCCTCCCAGATCGCTCAGGGCTTCGACGGTCTGATTCGCGATGTGCTCGGGCGCATCGATGGCCGGCTCGCGACCTCGGAGTGGCTGGCCGGCGACTTCTCGATCGCCGATATCGCGCTCTATCCGACCCTCGGCCGGCTGGAGAGCGTGCTCAAACGCACCTATCCCGAGCTCAAGAACCTGCAACGCTGGGCGAAGGCGATGGCGGCACGGCCGGGCGTGCAGCTGGGATCCTCGCTCGCGGGGCGGCCTTGACCGACCGCTATTTCGAGGACTTCAAGCCGGGCGATACCTTCACCACCGGCGGCGTCACCCTGACCGAGGCGGCCATCCTCGACTTTGCCCTGACCTACGATCCCCAACCCTTCCACCTCGACGTCACCGCGGCCAAGGCCGGACCCTTCGGTGGGCTCATCGCGTCGGGCTTCCACACTCTGGCGGTAGGGTTCCGGCAGGTCCTGGACCTCGGCGTGCTGAGGGGCGGATCGATGGGCTCCCCAGGCATCGACGAGCTTCGCTGGACCCGTCCGGTCCGTCCCGGCGATACGCTCCGGGTCAAGGGCGAGGTGATGGAGACCAAGGCGTCGTCCTCCAAGCCCGACCGCGGCACCGTCCGGATTCGCTACGCCTTCGTCACCCAGGCGGACGAGACCGTGCTGACCATGTCGGCGATCCACATCCTCAAGCGCCGCCCCGCATGACCGAGGCCGATGTCGTCATCGTCGGCGGCGGCTCCGCCGGCTGCGCGCTCGCCGGGCGTTTGAGCGAGGATCCGAAGATCCAAGTTTTTCTCCTGGAAGCGGGGCCCAGCGACACCGATCCGTGGATCCGCCTGCCGGTCGGGTACTTCCGCAACATCCTCTCGCCCTTGTCCTGGGGCTTCGAGACCGAGCCGGACGCGGGGATCAACGGCCGCTCGATCGTCTGGCCCAGAGGCAAGGTGCTGGGCGGCTCCTCCTCGATCAACGGCCTGATCTACATCCGGGGGCAAAGCGAGGACTACGACCACTGGCGCCAGCTCGGCAATGCCGGCTGGTCCTTCTCGGACGTCCTCCCCTACTTCATGCGGGCCGAGGACCAGGAGCGGGGCGCCAGCGAGCTGCATGGATCAGGCGGCCCGCTCGGGGTTTCCGACCTTCGCCTCAGGCACCCGCTGTGCGAAGCCTTCATCAATGCGGCGATAGAGGCGGGATATCCGCTCAACCAGGACTTCAACGGCAAGAGCCAGGACGGCGTCGGCTACTACCAGCTCACCACGCGGAACGGAGTGCGCTCGAGCGCGGCCGCCGCCTATCTCGGCCCGGCCAAGCGACGGCCCAATCTCCGGATCGAGACCGACGCGCTGGCCACCCGCGTCCTGGTCGAGAACGGCCGCGCCGTCGGCGTCGCCTACCTGAAGCACGGGATTCCCTACGAGGCCCGCGCCCACCGCGAGGTCTTGCTCGCCGGCGGCGCCGTCAACTCGCCCCAGCTCCTCCAGCTCTCCGGCATCGGACCGGCAGCGCTGCTGAAGCAGCACGGCGTCGCCGTCGTCCACGACCTGCCGGGGGTCGGCGAGAACCTGCAGGACCACTATCTCGCCCGCGTCATCTGGCGCTGTACCCGGCCGATCACCCACAACGAATCCCACCACAGCCTGTGGCGTCAGGCGAAGATCGGCGCCGAGTGGCTGTTCAAACGCTCCGGCGCGGCCACCATCGGCGCCGGCGAGGCCGGGCTCTTCTGCAAGAGCGCGCCGGAAGTCGCGACCGCCGATCTGCAATACCACTTCATGCCGGTCAGCTTCGAGCGCTCGGCCGACGGCAGCCGCGTCCAGATCCACGACTTCCCGGGCTTCAACAACACCCTCAACCAGTCGCGGCCGGAGAGCCGCGGCTGGATACGGCTTAAGTCCGGCGACCCCCGCCAGCATCCGGCGATCCAGGCCAACTACCTCTCGGCCGACTACGACCGCCGGGCCATCGTCGCCGGAATCAGGATCGCACGCCGCATCTCGGAGATGCCGGCGATGCGGCCCTATGTGGCCGGAGAGCTCAGCCCGGGAAAGGACGTGGTCGCCGACGACGAGATCCTGGACTACGCCCGCGCCACCGGCGGGACGATCTATCACCCGGTCGGCACCTGCAAGATGGGCCCGGCGACCGACCGTCTGGCCGTGGTCGATCCGGAACTGCGCGTCCACGGGATCGAGGGGCTGAGGGTCGCCGACGCCTCGATCATGCCGACGCTGGTTTCGGGCAACACCAACGCCGCGGCGATCATGATCGGTGAGAAGGCGGCCGATCTGGTGCGCGTGGCGATGACCTAGACGGCGTTCCCGATCAGCCGAGCCAGGCGGCGAGGTACCCGCGAAGCCGTCGGGAATAGCCCTCTCGGCTGAACGTCTCGGCCGCATAGCGCTGACAGGCCAGGGTTTGGCGCGCCAGCTCGGCCGGCGGCAGCGCCAGAGCCATCGCCATCGCCCGCTCGACTTCTTCGACTTCGCAGGTATCGAGGACGATGCCGCAGCCATCGGGCAGATCGAGGCCGACGTCGCGGCTGACGATCGGATAGAGCCCGAGGTCGAGGCAGGTGACGGCGGCGGTCGACATTCCCTCAGACGCAGCCGGCGAGACGAAGGCAAAGCAGCGCGAGGTCGCCGCCTGGAAGCGGCGCGTGTCCGTCGGCATGGCGCCGTGAAGGCGGATCGACGGAGTCCGATAGAGCTCGGTCTCGTACAAGGCATCGAAATCCGACTCGGCGTGCGGAAAGCCGATTACGTTCAAGACCCAATCCGGGCGCCGGGCGACCGCCTCGAGCGCGCGGTCGAGGCCCTTGAGGACGGCGCCGTTTCCGCCATGCCACAGGAATTCTCGATCGCCTGCCGGACGCGTCGCCGGGTCCCGGCGACCAAGCAGCAGCGACCCCGTCGCCGCTATCAACGACATCTTGGGATGCCAGCGAGCGTCGTAGGTGCCGAGCGTATTCCCGTTGCCGATAAGGATGACATGGTCCGCCAGGCCCAAAGCGCGTGCCTCGTCCGCCTCTCCCATGACGCGTTTCGCCTGATACGGGCCCGGCCGGCGCGCCGCGAGGGCAGAGATGCGCTCGGCCTCCCGGCGGTTTTGGTAGTCCGGTGCGCTGCCAGTCAGCAACAACAGCCGCTTTGCGCTGGGCGACAGCAGATCGAGATGGCGGGCGAAGGCGCCATGCAGGGAGAAGGCGGCATCGAAGGGCTTTTCGCCCTTCGGGGCCTGGCTGCCGTCCATGGGCGCAATATCGAGATCGTAGCCGAGTCCCAGCAGGACTCGTGCCACCTCGCGCGCCTCCCAGTGGCTGTGCACCGACAGCATCGGATCCTCGGGGTCGAGGAGCGCCATAGCCGGATAGTGGAAGGAGAGAACCCGTCCGAGCGGCTGGCGATCGAGCAGACGAAGGCGGCAGATCGAACCTTCGCGAGCGACGGAGACGGCACCGAGGTCGGGGAGCACCAGGCGATCCGGCGGATCCAGAAGCCGGGCCCGCAAGGACTGCCAGCGATCCTGGACGGCCCGAGGGTCCGCGGTCGCCTCGACCGCGCGTCTCGCCGCGACAGCCGCCTCCTCCACCCGACCTTCCGCGGAAAGCCGGTCGATCTCCGCAAGCACCGCCGCCGCACTCGGCAGAGCGGGTGCAGGCGGCGGTATCATGGACGCCGCCGCGGCAGCAGCCTGCGCCGCCGGCCGGGCGTAGATCGACTCCGGTTCGGTCGTCGCCGACTCGAGCTGCCGGAAGAGGCGGAGGGCATGCGCCGGATCGCCCGACTGCAGGAGCTCGACGGCCCGGCCGAGCCGGTCGCGGGAGGCGTAGAACCGCAACCACCGCCCCTCCGACCGATGCGGCGCCGGCAGATCGCCGCGCAGCCGCTGCAGGCTCAATCGCGCGAGCCCGTCGTTCGCCTCACCTTCGGCGCCGAAAAGCGCGGCCTCGCCATAGCGTGTCGCCGCCTCGGCGGCCCGGCCGAGATCGACGTGGCGGCTACGCAGGTCGTCGAGGCCGCGTACGGCCAAAGAGAAAGCGGGATCGCGCTCCAACGCGCGGCGATAGCAGGCGACCGCCTCGCCGTCCTTCGCCATCGCCTCGAAGATCCATGCCAGCACGCACCAGAGCATGGGGTCGGCGGGCGCATGGGTGAGGATCTGCAGAAGGATGCCTGCGGCCCGGTCGAGCCGGCCGGCCCGCAGATGCACGCCAGCGCTGGCAAAGGCCTCTTCCTGGCGTTGAGACATCGGCGATCCGGACGGTGTTGGCGCGGCAGCCCATCACCTTACACGAATATTCGCGTCCGATGAGCCAATGGCCGGGGCTACAGGTCTGGTTGCGGGCGGCACCAACGCCGAGGCGGTCACGATCGGTGAGAAGACGGCCGACGTCGCGCGGAAGGCTGGGGCCTAGGCGGCCACACGCGGCCGATCTCTGTGGCTCACGGGCGGACTCGCGGACACGGCGTAGCCGCGCAGGATCTGCGAGGTGAGCGTGTTGAGCTCCTCGGCGCCTAGGCCCGGCACATGCGCGTTCACCGTACGCCAGACCTTCGCCTCGAACGCCAACCGGTCGCCCTTCGGCGCCGCCCGCCCGATATTGCGGCCTATCCTCGCCAGAACGTCTTTTCCAAGGGTGATCATCGCTTCAGCTCCACATTCTTGATATGGGCATGTGCGAGCCTGGATGTAGGTGCGGGCGATTGCGGATCGGCCTCGCTTCCTGAAGCTTCGTTTCGTGAAACACATGGTCCTTGCAACGAAATCCCGCGCGCCGAACAATAGGGCTTCCGGGGCCTTCGCGCCCCGAGGCAGGGAGGAACCGCCATGACTCGACATTTCGGTCGCCTTAAGACGGCACTCGCCGGCGCGACGCTGCTGGCTGCTGCAGCCGTACCGGCGGCGGCTCAGACCATCAAGTACGTGCCGGATGCCGATCTCCGGGTCCTCGACCCGATCTTCACCACCGCCGGCACCACGCTGAACCACGGCGTGATGATCTACGACTTCCTGATCGCGCCCGACGGCAAGAACCAGCCGCAGCCGCAGATGCTGGAAAGCTGGAAGGCGAGCGCCGACGGCCTCATCTACACCTTCAAGCTGCGTCCGGGCCAGAAGTGGCATGACGGCACAGCGGTGACGGCGAAGGACGCCGTCACCTCGCTCAACCGCTGGGGCGCTAAGGTACCGTCGGGGCGCGACGCCTACTTGAGGATCGCCGAGGTGACGGCGACCGGCACCGACACCTTCGACATCAAGCTGAAGAAGCCGTTCCCGCGCCTGATCGCCTTTATCGCCGAGCCGATTAACCCGCCCTTCATCATGCGGGAGGTCGACGCCAAGACCGACCCGAACACGGCGATCACCTCGGCCGTCGGCTCCGGCCCGTTCAGGTTCGACCGCGAGGAGTGGATTCCCGGCTCCCGCGTCATCTACTCCAAGAACAAGGACTACGTGCCGCGGGCCGAGAAGGCCGAGCACATGGCCGGGGGCAAGGTGGTCAAGGTCGAGAAGGTCGAGTGGGTGATCCTGCCCGACTCGATGGTGGCCGCCAACGCGGTCGCCGCCGGCGAGGTCGACTATCTGGAGAATCCGCTGATCGACATGCTGCCGATGCTCCGGAAGAACCCGAACGTCGTCGTTCAGGTGGTCAATCCGCTCGGCTACCAGATGATCATGCGGCCAAACCATCTGGTGCCACCGTTCGACAACCCCAAGGTCCGTCAGGTGCTGCTCTATGCCGTCGACCAGCAGGCCTATCTCGAAGCGGCCGTCGGCGATGCGTCGCTCCGCAAGCCGTGCTGGGCGATCCTGATCTGCGGCGGTCCCTACGAGACCGCGGCCGGCCTCGGCGACTGGACCAAGCCCGGCGCGCTCGAGAAGGGAAAGCAGCTCCTCAAGGAGTCCGGCTACAAGGGCGAGCGCGTCGTCGTCATGCACCCGACCGACCAGACGGTGATCGGGGCGATGACCATGGTCACCGCCAACCGGTTGAAGGAAATCGGCTTCAACGTCGACCTGCAGTCGACCGACTGGTCGTCGCTGATCTCGCGCCGGCCGATCAAGGAGTCGCCGGAGCAGAACCGCGGCGGCTGGAACATCTTCCACACCTGGGGCTTTGCCGGCTCGCTGATGGAGCCGCTGTCGAGCTCGTTCATCGCCAGCCCCTGCGACGGCAAGAACTGGTTCGGCTGGCCCTGCGACGAGGAGCTGGAGAAGATCCGCCTGGTGGACTTCGAGAACGTCGGCTCGCCCGAGCAGGGCAAGCAGGTCGCCGACCGCTACCAGACCCGGTTCTACCAATCGGTGCCGCTGGTGCCGCTCGGCCAGTTCACCCAGCCGGTCGTCTACCGCAAGAACATCACGGGCGTGCTGACCGGCACCCGCGTCGTGATGTGGAATCTCGAGAAGAAGTAGGCTGAAACGAAGGCGCCCCGGACTCGACGTCCGGGGCGCCTTTTTCTTTGCCAGCGATCGGACGTCAGACGGAGATGTCGACGTTCCGGCCGCGATTCTCGTCGCTGGGCGGCGGTGGAGGCGGCGGTTCCGCTCGCTCGGCTCTCGCCTCCTCCTCTTCGCGCGGCGGCGGAGGCGGTGCCCGTTCGACAGGCGGTGGCGGCGGCGGTGCCGGCCTTCCGATCGAGGTCGTCGACATGTCTCGCTCTCCGCGGTAATCCGGAACGGAGTCTACGCTAAACCCGCCCCGGCCGTCCCGCCAAATATCGGATCTTCGTTAACGGCGCAGGAACGTTTCGCGCCAATCACTTAGGGGAACCCCGGGCACCGGGCGGAGCTAGTATTCGCCATCCTCGAGGAGGCCCACCCATGAAGATCACGGACGTCGAGAGCATCATGCTGCGCCTGCCGATCGTCCGCGAGATCGGCGACGGCTGCCAGAACATCCTGATCATCCGCGTCCATACCGACGAAGGGATTACGGGCATCGGCGAGGCCCACACCAACCCGCTGGTCTCCAAGGCGATCTTGGACTCGCCGATGTGCTCGGTGTCGGCGAGCGGACTCGAGCGTCTGCTGATCGGCGAAGACCCGCGTGACATCAACCGGCTCTACGACAAGCTCTATAAGAAGAGCGTCACCTATGGCCGCCGCGGTGCGGTCATGCACGTGATCAGCGGCATCGAGATCGCGCTCTGGGACATCCTAGGCAAGGCCACCGGACAGCCGATCCACCGGCTTCTCGGCGGCGCCCGGAAGTTCGAGTTCGCGGCCTATGCCTCCGACCTCGCGCCGGCGACGCCCAAAGGAGCGGTCAAGCTCGCGGAGAGTCACATCAAGAGCGGCTACAAGGCGGTCAAGCTGGGATGGGGCGGCCTCGGGGGCGACCGGAAGTCGGACGCCAAGCTGGTCGGCGAGGTTCGCAAGGCGATCGGCCCCTCCCCCGACATCATGCTCGACATGGGATTCCCGGTGCCGCTCGACGACGCGATCTGGCTCGGTCGCGCGCTGGCCCAGCACGACGTCTTCTTCCTGGAGGAGCCGCTGTCGCCCGACGACATCCACGGCTGGGCCAAGCTGACGGCGGTGTCGCCGACGCCGATCGCGACCGGCGAGAAGGAGTCGACCCTCTTTCCCTATCTCGACCTGATGGAGCGAGGAGGCTTGCGCATCGTCCAGCCGGACGTGGCCCGCGTCGGCGGCATCGCCGAGACGCTCCGCATCGCCACCCACGCCGAGGCACGCGGCGTTCGCGTCATCCCGCATTGCTGGTCGACCGACATCCTGGTGGCAGCGACCCTTCACGTCATCTCGACGCTCCGGGACTGCCCCTATCTCGAATACAACGTCATGGACAATCCGCTCCGCACCGATCTGCTCAAGGACCCGATCCGGCCGGTGAAGGGCATGGTCAAGGTCCCGGACAAGCCCGGCCTCGGCATCGAGCTGGACGAGAAGATCCTCAGGAAATACCGCTGGGAGGGCTGACCGCCTCTCGGCGGCCGGACCCATCCGCCTTTTTTCACCAGCCGTTGCAGCGCGGCCAGACCGCGACGATCTCGTCGGAGCCGTCGACCACGTGATAGCGGTCGTAGGCGGCGGAGGTGAGGCAGGCGTGGTTCGGCAGCACGCGGACGCGCGCGCCGACCGGCAGGCGGTCGAAGGGGAGCGGCGTCCGACCCTCGACCATGCCGTGCTCCTGGTGCACGCCGACAACGGAGACGGCGCCGAGGCCGGTCGTGCCCGAGAGGTCGACCACACGGCCGAAGCCGAGGTCATGCGGCGTATTGGCGGTCGAACGGTCCTTCGACAATGCCAGCGCCCCGGCATCGATCAGCACCCGGTTCTCCGGTCGACGCTGGCCGATGACCGAGGAGAGGACGGAGACGGCGATATCGCCCTCGCCGCAGCTGCCGATCTCCGACTGGAAGAGATCGCCGAACATGTAGACGCCGCAGCGAACCTCGGTGACGCCGTCGTAGCGCTTCCCATGCAACGCGGTCGGGGTCGAGCCGACGCTGACGGTGCCGCAGGGAAGGCCGGCGGTCTTGAGCCGCTCGGCGGCGCGGGCGCCGGTCGCCCGTTCGATCTCGGCGACCTCGGCGACCGCTTCCAGCGTCCGACAGGCATAGGAATGGCCGGCATGGACCAGGATGCCGGCAAGACGCGAGCCCGGCCCGGCATGAAGAGTGCGCGCGATCGCCATCAGCGTGTCGGACTCGACTGGCACGCCGCTCCGCTTCTCGCCGCAATCGATCTCGACCAGCACGTCGAAGACGACGCTGAGCTCCTTACCACGCGCGGCGATCGCCTTGGCGGCGTCGAGGTCGTCGGTGATCAACGTCAACGCCACGCCCGTCTTGATCAGCCGTGCCGCCTGGTCGAGCTTCGCCGGCGACACGCAGACCGCATAGAGGATGTCGCGGAAGCCGTTGGCGGCGAAATGCTCGGCCTCCTTCAGGGTCGAGACGGCGATGCCGCCGAAATGGCCGTCGACCGCCATGCGGGCGACATCGACCGACTTGGCGGTCTTGAGATGCGGGCGCAGCCTGACGCCGAGTGCACGGTAGCGGTCGGTCATCGCCTGGATATTGCGGCTGAGCCGGGCGCGGTCGAGGACGAGCGCGGGCGTCGGCAGGTCGGCGAGGCGCCTGGGGGTCTCGGTCATACGCCCTGAATAGCGCCCGGGCGGCGCCGCCGTCTAGGCCTCGTCGAGCAGAGCGCGGGCGATCGCCTCCCATTCCTCCTCGAGCGGGCCGGTCGCCACCGGCTTCTTCGCCCGGCGGTACCAGTAGCCGGCATTTGCGAGGTCGCCCTCCTTGCGATGGAGATAGGCGTGGACCCAGTCGCCCCGCCGGTTCTCCTGCGCCTGGGCGCATTCATGGGCCTTGCCCCAGTCGCCCTTGGCGTCCCAGAGAAGGCCCTGGAGCGCTGGCGCGAGGTCGGCCGGCGGTTTCTTCTTCCGGGTCAGCGCGCGGAATTGCGCGATGTCCATCGTCTCAGTCCTCCAGCGCGACGAAGTCGAGCGCCTGGTGGGCGATCCGGCGCACATGCTTGAGCTTCAGGGGAGCGTTGAGGAAGCGGTTGAGCGAAGCGAGGACGGCCGCCTCGATCTCCGCCGGCAATCCCGCCGCCACCTCCTCGCGGACGGCGAGGAAGGTCTTGAGAAGGTGGGCCGAGAGGATATAGCGGTCCTCGCCGTGGTCGGCGATCTTGCGGATGCACGCCGCGTAGAACGCGTCGCGGTCGTCGACGCGCCAGTCGCCGTCGCCGTCGGGCGTCGTGAAGCCGGCGTTGCGGCCGGTGAAGCAGGCGATCTGCAGGAGGCCCGCGGGCCAGAGCTCCGGATGCTTCGCGCACTGCTGGCGGACGGCGTTGGCGAAGGTGAGGCCGTGGGTGAAATCGAGCCAGCCGACGTTCTGGGCGATCGAGTTGTCGGTCCGCGTGCCCCAGCGCGTGTCGAAGGTCAGCATGTCTTGGGCGGCGGCACCCAGCAGCGCGCGATAGAGAGGCTCTGGCGCGGTCGTCGCCGCGGCGTCGACCACATGCGCAAGCGTCTCTTTGACCGGCCGGCCGCGGAGTACCGCGCTATCGGGCAGCGCCCCGCCGCCGCCGAAGGCGGGAAACGCCCGACGCGCTTCGCCATAGGCCCGGAACTCCGGAATCAGATCCTCGCGGCTGGCGGCGACGAGCGAGCGGACCAGCGCCAGCAGCAGCGGCGCCTCGACCGCGCGGCCGAGGCGGGTGATCAGGCGCCCCGTATGCAGCACGTAGATCAGCGAGTGGCCGAAATCGGCATAGTGGCGGAGCGCCGCCGTCGACAATGCCCGCTCGAGATCGGCGAACCCGAGGCCGGCAGCAAGCGCGCCACGGACCCTTGCGAGCGCCTCCGCTTCGTCCTCAGCCTCGACCGCGGCGAGGAACGAGACCTCCTCCCAAGGCGACGCTGCTTCGGGATAGGCGTAGACCTCCTCGCCCGCCGCCCCCCAAGCCATGTAGCCGATGGCCTCGAGGAGGCAGATCAGCCGCATCTCCGGATCGTTCGATTCATCGTGGAGGCGAAGCCAGCCGGCGGCGGCGGGATATGCATGCGTAGTGCCGAATTCGAGGCGGTCATGGGACCAACCGACGGCGTGGGCGACCGCCTTTACCGGATCGCCGCCAGCCTTGGAAAAACGAGCGAGCTCGCGGGCGATGCGGTCGTAGGTTTCGTCGTCGAAGGCCTCGCGCAGATTGATGAGCGCTCTCGCTTGGCGTTCGGCCGGCGGCGCCTCGACGATGTCGACCCACACCGCCCCGGCATCGACCTTGGTCGCATAGGTCTTGAGACCGTCGCCGCCCGTCAGGTTCCGGCCGGCCTGAGATCGAATTTCCAGTTGTGCCAATTGCAGGTGAGGATGCAGGCACCGTCGAGGTTGCCTTCGCGCAGCGGGTACCCTTCATGCGGACAGCGGTTGTTGCACGCGAGGATACCTCCCTCGGTCTGAAACAGCGCGACCTGCCGATTTCCGATCTTGGCTACGGCGCGCCCATCCCGCTTTAGACGGTCGAGTTGAAGCGCCTTTTCCCAAGCCATCGTCGGCCTCCGCAAAGATAAGCCCCGACATTCCAGGCCAGCCGGACCAATTAGTCAAGTAAATGCTTTTCAAATAGGCCGGCGCATGCTACCTCCGATTCCATGTCCGAAGGCACCGCCGAGCGCATCCTGTTCCTGCTGAAGACACGGGCGCCGCTGACCGCTGCCGACCTCGGCCGCGACCTTGGCATCACCGCCATGGGCGTGCGCCAGCATCTGGCGCGGCTCAAGGAGGACGGCCTGGTCGCCTTCGCGGACGAGCGACGCAGCGTCGGTAGGCCGAAGCGCCACTGGCGGCTGACCGACAAGGCCGAGGCCCGATTTCCCGACGCCCATGCCCAGATCGCGGTCGAGCTGGTCGGCGCCGTCGGCCGGTTGTTTGGGACCGAGGGGCTCGACCGGCTGATCTCGCTCCGCGAGGCCGACACGCTCGCCCGCTACCGCCGAGCGCTCGATGGCGCCGGTTCGCTCGCCCGGCGGCTGAGGCGACTGGCCGAGCTCCGCCGGTCCGAGGGCTACATGGCCGAGGTCGAGCGGGCGGAGGACGGCAGCTTCATGCTGGTCGAGAACCACTGCCCGATCTGCGCGGCGGCGCGCGCCTGTCAGGGCTTCTGCCGATCGGAGCTGGCGGTCTTTCGGACGCTGCTCGGCGACTGCACGGTCGAGCGGACCGATCACATCCTCGCCGGCGCCCGGCGCTGCGCCTACCGGGTGATCCCCTCGGCGCACGATCCCGCAGGATTGCCTACGCCTAGCGCGAT
>SHVZ01000094.1 GCA_009694025.1 Alphaproteobacteria bacterium
TCGAAACGCGCTTCCGGCTGATGGACGTGAACCTCGGCGAGTACGATCTCGACGGGCCCGAGCGGATCCTGGAGACCGAGGAGATCGTCCTCTCGACCTCGACCGCCACGGAGGCGGACTACTTCTTCACCCGCCGCCTCGCCTTCATGATCGAAGCCCTGTGGAACACCGGCTATCTCCGCCCGGCCCTCGTCTTCCTGCAGAACCGCGGCTTCGCGGTGACGGCGATCCTGAAGGCGATCCTCGATCGGAGCCTTGAGTCGGCGGCCGGCGCGCGGTTCTTCGAGGAGTTCGACCGGGTATCGCGGGACGAGCTGGCGGAGAGCCCCGAGGCCTTCCATGAGCGTGCGCGCGACGATGCTTATTGGCGCTCGCTGGTCACCGGCCACGGAGCGAATGTGAAGGTCAACCTGGCGTTCGCCGGGCGCCTCCTGTTCTTCGCCGACCGGGAGCTGGACGAGTTCCTGTACGGGACCATCCAGAGTCAATACGGCGTCCAGCTCGGATCGGAAGACGACCGGCGGATGTTCGACGACATCGTCCGGCATTGCCGCCTCGGCAAGCTCGACCTCGACGCGCCGGACGCCAAGACCGGCCAGCTTCGCCACGACGTGCCCGGCTGGATCCGGGACGGCTATCCGTCCGACTTCTCCGGCTACTGCTTCGAGCGCCCGGTCCGCTTCGCCTATGCGATCGAGGAGCGGGCGAAGATCCAGGCCCTCGACCTCTACCGGCGGCTTCGCGACCAGGGGATCGGCGTCAACCGCCTGGCCGAGCGCCTCTACTTCGAGATGCCGGCGGCGCATCGCTCGCTGCGCCAGGCGGTGCCGCTCGACGCGACCGGCGGCGACCGCGGCCGCGCAGCCGACGAGCGCACGAGCCTGGCCGCCCGCATGTCGTGGACCGCCGATTGATCCGGCTGGGCTAGGCCGCGTGGCCGCCGAATCCGACCTCTACAAGCCGGTCAAGACGTTCCTGGAAAAGCTCGGCTACGAGGTCAAGGGCGAGGTCCGCGGCTGCGACGTGGTGGCGGTCAGGGACGGCCAGGCGCTGGTGGTCGAGCTGAAGCAGCGCTTCACCTTGGAGCTGCTGCTGCAGGGCGTCGACCGCCTCGCGCTCACCGACCTCGTCTATCTCGCGGTGCCTGAGCCGTCGTCGCGGGGCCGCGGGGCCTCGCCCTGGGACAAGCGCGTGGCCAAGCTCTGCCGGCGTATCGGCTTAGGCCTGATGACCGTATCGCCGCGGGGCCGGGTCGAGGTCGTCGCCGATCCGGAGCCCTACCGGCCGCGGAAGAACAAGCGGAAGGCGACCCGGCTCCTCTCCGAGCACGCGCGTCGATCGGGCGATCCCAATCTCGGCGGCGTGACGCGCACCAAGATCGTCACCGCCTATCGCCAGGAGGCGCTCCGCCTCGCCGAGGCGCTGGCGGCGAGCGGCCCGCAGCGGCCGCGCGACCTCAAGGCGGCGTGCGACGCGCCGCGCGCCGGAAGCATTCTTCGCGACAACCACTATGGCTGGTTCGAGCGCACCGAGCGCGGCGTCTACGTCATCACCGAGGCCGGCCGCAACGATCTCGCGAAGTTTCAGGCGTTGCGATAGTAGAGCCCGGTCAGGGTCATGTCGACGTCGGTGCCGTCGGCGGAGAGCGGCAGGGTCAGGATCTCGTAGGGCTCCCAGCGTTCGAGCAGACGCCTGGTGGTCATGCCGGCGCGCGGCACCTTCTCCTCGACCACGCCGCCATGCCAGGCGAGGAGTCGCTGGCGGTAGGCCGGCTCCGGCAGATCGTCGAAGAAGCGTCCCGTCATGTCGCGGCCGACCCGCTCGGTCAGCCGGCTGCCGACCAGCCGGTAGCGGAATCGGAGCGGCTCCCGCAGCACGTCGATCAGGATCAGGTGGCCGAGAAGGTCGGGCAGCGCCAGCGGATCGAAGTCGGCGCGGGACGGTATCGGCCGGCTGCCGCGCATCGACTCCCAGTGCCGGTAGAGGCGGACCAGGTTGGGATGGCGGATGTCGTCCGGCAGCCGCCCGTAGCGCATGTAGTCCGACCCGGATTCGCGCGGCAGGATCGCAGATGGGCCCATGGATAATTTTATCACACCCGGGCCGGCATGCTCATGGGTCGAACGCTGCGGCGGTGGTGAGCCGGACGCCGGCCCCCGCCATCGCCGCCTTGGCTGCGCCAAGCGAGCCCGCGAGGTCGATCGCCCGGCAGCCGTCCTCGATGACGACGATGGTGAAGCCGAGCGCGGCGCCGTCGACCGCCGAGTAATGGACGCAGAAGTCGGTGGCGAGCCCGGCGAGGAACAGCCGCTTGAATCCCCGCGTGCGGAGGTAGCCCGAGAGCCCGGTCGGCGTCTTCCGGTCGTTCTCGAAGAAGGCCGAGTAGGAATCGATCTCCGGACGGAACCCCTTCCGGATGATCAGCTCGGCCTTGTCCATCGCGAGGTCCCGGTGCAGCTCGGCGCCCAGGGTGCCCTTGACGCAGTGGTCGGGCCACAAGACCTGGGTCCCGTAGGCGAGCTCGGCCGTCTCGAACGGCCTCTTGCCGGGGTGCGAGGAGGCGAAGGAGCGATGCCCGGGCGGGTGCCAGTCCTGGGTCAGGAGCACGTGGCCGAAGCGCTCCGCCAGGTGGTTGACGACAGGCACGACCTCGTCGCCCCGGGGCACGGCGAGGGCGCCGTTGGGGCAGAAGTCGTTCTGCACGTCGACCACCAGGAGCGCATCGGTCGCATCGTCGATCTGTAACGCGGGCATCGTCGGTTTCCGTGAAGTCCGGCGCGGCCGACCTTACCGCCCTTTGCCGCCGATGCCGAGAGCGGCGAGCACGGCGGCGAGGGCGAGGAGGGCGCCGGCGCCGGCCAGGAGCGGGCGGAAGACCGGCGGGGCGCCGAGGTCGGCAAGCGAGACGGCGCCGGCGAGGAGGATGACGCCGATCGCGCCCAGAACGGCGGCGGCGGCCCAGCCCCGGTGAACGGCGGCGACGATGGCGGGCGCGACCTCGGCGCCGCGGAAGGTCCGGGCGAAGTCGGTCGTTTCGACAACCAGGACCAGCGCGACACCGACGGCGAGCGCGTCGAGGAGGCCGGGCGATGCCTGAGACGACCAGAGCGCCAGCGCATAAGCGGCGAGCGCCAGGGCGCCGCCGGCCGCCGCCGCTGCGAGCGACGGGCGGACGGCGCTCCACAGGAGGATGGCCCCGGCAGGCACGGCGAGGGCGACGACGGCGGCCGCGTCGTCGATCCAGGGCGGGATCGCCGCCAGCGCCAGCGCCGCCATGACCGCCAGGAGTGTCCTCATCGCGGCACCGCCCGTCGCCGCCGGGTGCGCGCCAGCGGCGCCAGCACGGCGTCCAACGGCTCGCCCGGATGGAGCTCGATCGCCGCGAGGCCGCGGTCGCGGAGCGTCTCCAGGCTGGCCTCGCGCCCGAGCCTCCACAGACGGCTGGCGAGCGCCTCGGTCGCCGTGCCCTCGAGGAACGGCCGCATCAGGTCGAGCGGCGAGAGCGCCAGCAGCAGCACGTCGAAGCCACGATCGACGAGATTGGTGACGATCCGGGTGAAGCGCGGGTCGATCAGGGGCGAGAGCGCGACGATCAGGGCGCCGGCCGGCAGCACCCTCGGCGGCAGGAACTCCAAGTCCTGGAAGCTGTAGTTCTGGGCCATGCTGGTCGGCAGCAGCGCCTCCAGCAGGGTCTCGATCTGCCGGCGGCCGGCGGCCGGGCGGATCCACCGCACGTTGCCGCCATAGGTGATGAGGCCGACGCGGTCGCGGTGGCGGAGATAGGCGGTCGCCAGCGCCGCGGCCGCCTTGACGCAATGGTCGAGGCTGGAGTCCGGCTGGGCGCCGACGTCGGCGGTGATGTCGAGGAGGAGGACGACGTCGGCGTTTCGCTCCTCGTGGAACAGGGTGACGTAGAGCCGGCCGAGGCGGAGCGAGACCCGCCAGTTGATCTGCTTCAGGAGATCGCCCGGCACGTAGGGGCGGATGTCGCCCGGCTCCAACCCCTGGCCGAGCCGGGCCGAGACGTGGTTGCCGAAGGAGGAGCGGGTGCGGAGCGGGCGCGGCAGGAAGCGGATCGGCGCCGCCGGCGGATAGACGCTGAGCCGGAGCGGGTCGTCGTGGCGGGTCTCGGCGAGGCGGAGCCGCGAGGGGTGCCAGGCGCGAAGATGGAACTCGCCGAGGCGGATATGGCCGCGGGCGAGGCAGCGGACCTCGAAGCTGCCGGCCGCGACCTCGCCGGCGCCAAGGGCGAGGACGACGCGGTTGCTGCCCGAGGCCAGCGCCAGCGTCTCCGGCAGCCGGTAGAAGACCTCGATCGCCGGCAGCGCCGTGATCGCGGTCAAGGTCACCGTCACGGTCACGCACTCGCCTTCCGCCGCACGCTCGGCGGAGAGCGCGTGCGCGACGGTGAAGCGGGCCGGCGGCATCGGGCGGAGGCCGCGGAAGAGCGCCGCGAGCAGGGGCACCGCGGCCAGCACCGGCTCGACCCGGTCGACGGCGACGGCGAGCAGCAGCGCCAAGGCGGCGAGCGCCGCCAGCACGAAGGCAAGCGGAGTCGGGCGCGATGTCATCTTGCCTCGGTCGGCGGTGTCGGCACGCGGCCGAGCACGTCGCCGACGATCTTCTCAGGCGTGATCCTGGAGACCCAGAGCTCGGGCCGGAGCACGATCCGGTGGGCCAGCGCCGGCACCGCCATCGCCTTGACGTCGTCGGGGGTTACGAAGTCCGACCGCCGCAGCATGGCGGCGCCGCGCGCCAGCTTCAGCAGCGCCAGCGTGCCGCGGGGGGAGGCGCCGACGACGACGCGGTCGTCGGTGCGGGTCGCGCGCACGATGTCGACGACGTAGCCCTCGACCGAGCTCTCGACATGCACATCCTCCAGCGCCGCCTGCATCGCCAGCAGGTCGGCACGGGAGGCGACCTCCGACACCTCCGCCCGGTCGCTCCGCCTGGCGCGGCGGCGTTGCAGGATCTCCCGTTCGTCCTCGCGGCTGGGATAGCCCACCGCGATCTTCATGATGAAACGGTCGAGCTGAGCCTCCGGCAGCGCGTAGGTGCCTTCGAGCTCGATCGGGTTCTGGGTCGCGATCACCAGGAACGGCGGATCGAGGGCGAAGGATTCGCCCTCGACCGTGACCTCCGCCTCCTGCATCGCTTCCAGGAGCGCCGACTGAGTCTTCGGCGTCGCCCGGTTGATCTCGTCGGCGAGCAGGAGCCCGGTGAACACCGGGCCCCGGCGGAACTCGAAGCGGGCGTTCCTCTGGTCGTAGACGTAGCTGCCGGTGATGTCGCTCGGCAGGAGATCGGGGGTGAACTGGATGCGCTTGAAGACGAGGCCCATGGCCTGGCCGACGAGGCGCGCGATCAGGGTCTTGGCGAGGCCCGGGTAGTCCTCGATCAGCACGTGGCCGTTGGCGATGAGGCCGATTAGGAGCTGGCTCAGGACCTCGTCCTTGCCGACCACTTCGCGCGAGAGCGCAGCGAGGATGGCGCGGCAGCGCTCCTCGACCTCGGCGATCTTCATTTGCGGGTCTCCAGGCGGTCGACGAGGTCGGACATCGACTTGAGCGAGGGGCCGCGGTGCCGCGGCCAGCCGGCCGGTTTCGGCAGGTCTTCGGGCGCGATCCCGCGCCGGGATGCCAGCGCCAGGAGGCGCGGCCACAGGACCTTGTCGAAGTAGCGTCGGCTGGTGCGGCTGTAGCGGATCTCGTCGCGAAGCTGGGTCAGCGTGGAGTCGACGCGGACGGGCGCTGTCGGCGGCACCAGCGCCTGCTCGAAGTCGCTGGCGGCGCCGTCGCGGGCGGCGCCGATCAGGCGCCCGACCAGGTGCAGGAAGGCGATCGCAAGACCGGCGGCGAGCGCGACGCGGAGGATCGCCGGCCGAAGGTCGGCCGGGAAGAGAAGCAGCGCCGGGATCGTGGCGGCGATGATCAGACCCAGAAAACGCAGCGCGACCGAGCCCCGGTAGGTGTGGTCAATCGGTTGGCGCATCGGGCCTCCGCTGGGCGAGCGCCGCCCTGATCGCGACCAACGCCTCCAAGGCCGCCGTCCGTTCCGCCTCTCCCAGCGGATGCGGGCTGAAGCGCGCCCGCTCGAACAGATGGGTCAAGCGCTCGACGTCGGCCGGGTCGAGCGGCAGCGCGCCGAGCGCCGCGCGCATGAACTCCAGCGGTGTCTGCCAGGGCGCACGGGGTACCTCGGCTGCGGCGAGGGCCCGCTCGAAGCGGGCGTAGCAGGCGATGACGGCGGCGCGCGAATCGCCGCCGAGATCGAAATCCTCCAGGCTCTCCTCGGCGGCCTGGGCGACCTCGCTCGCGGCGCGGTCGGAACCGGCCGCACCCGTAGCCCTCCGGCGGGCCAGATCGCGAAGCCGGTATCCGGCGACGATCAGCGCAGCCATCGCGGTCAGGAGCATTCCGGCGAAGAAGACGGTGCTGACGACGCGGAGGATCCACGCAGGCGCGTCCGGGACGAATTCCGAGATGAAGCCGGGTAAAAAGTCGGTTCGTTCGGCTTCAGCCGGATCGGCCTCGTCCCCGTCCGGCCACCGCCTGATATCGATGTCGAGGTTGAGGCCGTGCAGGTAAAGGAACGTGGCGACGAGCCCGAAGACGAGGGCCACCAGGGCGGCGAGAAGCAGCTTCTCGTTCCGGGTCGGCTCGGTTTCCGACCGCTTCTTCGCGCGGTCGTTGAGCCGGCGGCGGCCGACCCAGAGCGCGACGATGGTGATCGCCATGGCGAACATCGCCCCGGCGGTCAGAACGGCCAGGACGGTCCCATGCGCGAACACGAAGGCCGTCGGCGACGGCCGCCAGTCGGTCCACGACCAGGCCTGGGGCGGCAGCGTGCCGAAGAGCGCGAGAGCGAGGCCGGCGACCGCCAGCAGCGCGGGAAGCCAGCGCGACGCGAGGCGGGGCGCCGGGGCGTCGCCGGGGAACACGACCTCCTGGCGGTCGGGGGCGGGCATCCCCGGGAGCTTACCGTCCCGGGGCGAGGGGGCGAAAGGTACGTGCTTACGGCCGGGACCGGTCTACGCGTCGCCGGCGCCGATGTCGTCGAGGGCGTCGCGGTCCAGCAGCACGACGCGCTGGGTCTTCGGCAGGGCGATGATGCGGCGGCGTTGGAGCACGGCCAAGGTGCGGCTGACCGTCTCGATGGTGAGGCCGAGGTAGTCGGCGATGTCGCTCCGGCTCATCGGCAGCTCGATCACATCGCTGTCGTTGCCGTTCGCGGCCCGGCGGTCGGCCATGGTCAAGAGGAAGCTGGCGATGCGTTCGACCGCGCTCTTGCGGCCGAGGAGAAGCAGCCGGTCGTGGGTGGCGGAGAGCTCGGTGCACATCAGAGCGAGCAGACGTCGGCCGATGCTCGGATCGGCTTCGAGGGTCGCGTTTAAGGTCCGGCGCGGATAGCGGGTCAGCCGCGTGTCAGTGACCGCCTCCAGGGTGTGCGAATACGCCTCGTTGTCGGCCAGCGCGATGAAGTCGCCGGCGGCGAAGAAGTTGGTGATGCAGCGCCGGCCGTCGGCGAGCAGGCGGACGGCGCGGACGACGCCGTGGGCGACGCGGAAGACGTTCCGGGCGGGATCGCCGGCCTCGAAGATCGTCCGCCCGGCGGCATAGGTCGCCGTCGCGCCGATCCGGTCAAGGCCGGAGGCGGGCAGCCCGGCCCGGTCGGCCGGGAGGGAAGGCTTGAGCGAAGCAGGGAGGGCGGAAGGGAGACCGGCGAAAGGCAGCCGCTGAGCCGGGACTTGTCTGGTTGCGAGAGCCGTCGTCATCGGTCTGTCCTCCTTGGGGGGCCATCGGCAGGCACAGGAGGAACCTAGGAGCGCTCGGCGCGGCGGAATATTTCGGAATTGTACCTAAGGGATTCTACTTAGGCTCGGGCGCGGTATCAGCGCTTGGCGCCGCCGAGCGCCTTTTCGATCGTAGCGAAGAGAACGGTATGCGCGACCGGCTTGTCGAGGACGGCGACGACGTCGAGCTCCCTCGCGCGCTCGTCCGTCTCCCGGTCGCGTCGGCCGGTGATCAGGATTACCGGAATCGCGTTGCCGCGGTCACGCAGGATCTTCAACAGGTCCGGGCCGTTCATGTCCGGCATGTGCACGTCCAGCACCAGGCACTGGGCCGTCGCGTCGGCGACCCAGTGCAGGAATTGCCGGCCGGAATCGAACTCGGTGACGGCGAAATTGCGCGATTCGAGAAGCGCTTTCAGCGAGTCGCGAACCACGTCGTCGTCGTCGATCACGGCGATGGTCGGTCCAGGCATGGTCATCGGACGATCGGGCGCTCCTCGCGGCGCTTGCCGCCGACACCGCGACGTCTCGAAAATCTAAAAGAATCCGGCGAGCGCGCAATTACGGAAAATTACCTAGCAGGCGCCGCATCAACGGGTAGTTGCGGCGACTCCGGCCGAAAGCGCCATCCGCACCAGGTGCGACAGGCTGTCGGCCTGCATCTTCTTCATCAGGTTGGCCCGGTGGATCTCGACCGTCCTGGGGCTGATGGCGAGCTCGTGGGCGATGATCTTGTTGGGGCGGCCGAGGACGAGCCGGTCCAAAACCTCGCGCTCCCTCGGCGTCAAGGCGGCGATACGGGCCGCCGCTTCGCGGGCCTCCGCCGTTCCGCCGGCGCTCCGGCTCCCGGTCTCGAGAACGCGGGCGATCGAGGCGAGAAGGGCCTCGCTCGCGTAGGGCTTCTCGATGAAGTCGGAAGCCCCCGCCTGCATCGCGCGGACGGCGGCCGGCACGTCGCCATGGCCGGTGATCAGGATGACGGGGAGGCGGCGGCCGTCGGCGCGAAGCCGCTCGAGCAGCGATATCCCGTCCATCCCGGCCATGCGGAGATCGAAGAGGGCGCAGTCCGCAGGACCCGGCCGGTAGGCCTCGAGGAACGCCTCGGCCGAGGCATAAGCCGCGGTCGCGAACCCTTTGGACTCGAGCAGCGCCTGGAGCGAGTCGCGAACGGCCTCGTCGTCGTCGACGACATAGATGACGACCGCCGGCGCCGTCATCCGCCGCCCGTCCCGTTCCGCGACGCCGGCAGAACGAAGCGAAACACGGTGCCGCCGCCCGGGTTCGGCTCGGTCCACAGCCGGCCGCCATGGGCCTCGACGATCGACCGGCAGATCGAGAGGCCGACCCCCATGCCGCCCTTCTTCGTCGTCACGAACGGCTGGAACAGCCGCCCCGCGATCTCCGGCGCGATGCCGGGCCCGGTGTCGGCGATCGCCACCTCCTGATCGCCGTTGTCCGAGACCGCGGTGCGGACGATCAGAACCCGGCGTTCCGACTGGCGCAGGACCTCGATCGCGTTCCGGACGAGATTGACCACCACCTGTTGGATCTGGACCTTGTCGATGCTGATCGCCGGGACGTCGAACACCAGGTCGCGGACGACCTGGATCCCGTCGACTTCAGCGCCGGTGGCGGCGAGCGCGCAGGCCTCGTCGACGACCTTGCCGAGCAGCTCGGTCGTCCGCTCGACCGACCCCTTCTCGACGAAGGCGCGGAGCCGCCGGATGATCTCGCCCGCCCGCTCCGCCTGGGTGGATGCCTTGGCCACCAGCTCGGCCGCGCGTGCCGGGTCGGCCGCCGCCGTGGCGCGGGCGGCCTCGGCGTAGTTCATCACCGCGGCCAGCGGCTGGTTCAGCTCGTGCGCGAGCGACGCGGCGAGCTGCCCCATGTCGCTCAGCCGGGACACGTGGACCAGCTCGGCGGTCAGCTCCTGCACCCGGCGCTGGGCCTCGTGGCGCTCGGTGATGTCGCGGATGACGCCGATGAAGCCGCGGCGGGCGCCGACGCGCATCTCGCCGACCGAGAGGTCGATCGGGAAGATCGTGCCGTCCTTCCGCCGGGCCTCGACCTCGCGGCCGGTGCCGATGATCTTGGCGACGCCGGTGGTCAGGTAGTTGCGGATATAGCCGTCATGGGCGTTCTGGTGGGGCGCCGCCATCAGCATCTTGACGTTCTGGCCGATGACCTCGCTGCGGCCGTGCCGAAGATCCGCTCGGCCGCGTTGTTGAAGGTGTCGATGCGGCCCTCGGTGTCGATGGCGATGATGGCGTCGTGGGCGCTGTCGATCACCGCGCGGAAACGTTCGGCCGACTGCAACTCGGACTCGGTTGTCCTCCCGTGCGCCACGACCTCGCGATGGAGCGCCGCAGTCCCCTCCCCCGACCGCCGGTCGGCTCCACGGACGTCGCTATGGACCAAGGCGAGGACGGCCGTGAGCAGCGCGCTCAACGCCAGCACGGCAACCGGCCAGCCGGCATAAGCGGCAGCCGCCAGCGCCAAGCCGATCGCCGCGGTGGCGACGATGGCCTATATGTGGCCTCGCACGATCATGCCCGGTCCTGCACAGCGACACCCCGCCCTCGATCCGCGCAGGCGCGGGTCTGAAGGATAACTTAGTATATAGGGACTCAGCGATGAGCGCCGAAGCCCTTGTGACGGTCGGTAGCCGGCGAGCGGGCCGAGAAAAGACAGCCGCCGGTCTCCTCGCCGGCGGCCGGGTGACACGGCGGCCGCCATTCGGAGATCCGCGTCTCCCATGCCGCCCCACCGCCGGCCAGGGATGCCGAGCTGGCGACCGTGGCCGAGAGAACCCGGAGCAGGTCATCCTTGAGCCCGGCTCAAGCTCGTCTATTGTCGGGCGGGAGAACAGGGCCGACGCCGACGATCATGCCGACCAGGCATGATAGTTCCCGATCTCGGCATCGGCCCGCATCCGAATCGACAAGTATCCTGGCAAGCGACCGTTTTTTACCATCCACGGAGCCCCGTAAGATGCAACTCACCCGATTTCCTCGCGTGCGCTTGGGGCATTTGCCGACTCCGCTGGAGCCGATGCCGAATCTGTCGAAAATCCTTGGCGGGCCCAGCCTCTATATCAAGCGCGATGACTGCACCGGACTGTCATCAGGCGGCAATAAGACCCGAAAACTGGAATTCCTGATGGCCGACGCCCTGGCGAAGGGCGCCGACGCGGTCATTACTCAAGGCGCGGTGCAATCCAATCACGCCCGCCAGACCGCCGCCGCCGCTGCCAAGCTCGGCATGGGGTGCGTCATTCTTCTGGAAAACCGAACGGGGAGCAACAGCCCCGACTATTGCGGCTCCGGGAATGTGCTTCTCGATCACATTCACGGCGCGCCGACGCGCACCTATCCCGGCGGCACCGACATGAATGCCGCAATGGAGAAAGTTGCCGAGGAGCTGCGCTCCGCGGGCCGCAAACCCTATGTCATCGTCGGCGGCGGCTCGAACCCGATCGGCGCGCTGGGTTATGTGAACTGCGCGCTCGAGCTTGTGGTACAGGCAAATGACCAGGGCCTGCGCATCGATCACCTTGTTCATGCGACGGGAAGCGCGGGCACGCAGGCCGGCCTGGTTGCGGGCCTCGAGGGCTGCCGCAGCCGAATTCCGGTGCTTGGCATCGGCGTTCGCGCGGCGCGCCCGCAGCAGGAAGAGAACGTCTACAAGCTCGCATGCGCAACGGCCGACCACTTGGGAATTTCCGGCAGCGTCGCACGCGACCGGGTGGTCGCCAATTGCGACTACGTCGGCTCCGGCTACGGAATGCCGACCGAGGGTATGATCGAAGCGATCAATCTCGTCGCTCGTACCGAAGGCGTGCTGCTCGACCCGGTCTATTCCGGCAAAGCCATGGCCGGCCTGGTCGATCTCGTTCGCAAAGGGCACTTCAAGAAGACGGAGAACGTGGTTTTCCTGCATACCGGCGGAAGCGTCGGATTGTTCGGTTACAACGGCATTTTCGATAGTACGCGCCCGACCTGATTCCAATTCGTGCCGAATGAACGCCCGGGGCGCGGCGCCGACCGACGCCGGTTCCGCCGGCGCCACATCGACCCGCCTTCCTATGAGTCGAGCCGGACCGGCAGCGACTCGAGCCTGCGCGCGTAGCTCACGCATCGGCGGGCGAGCACGTCCGTTGAATCGACCAGCGGTTTCGAGTTCTCGCCCGACGTGAGCACGAGCGGAACTTCCGTGCAGCCGGCGATCAGGATATCGGCGCCCCCGGCCACCAGTTCCTCGCCCAATTGTCGCATGCCGGCACGAATGTCGGGTCCGCGTTCCCCCGCCTTGATGCGATAGAGAAGCCGCATGAACCGCTCCTGAGACGATTTCTCGGGCTGCAACGACTGGATGTCGTGCCTCGAGAAGGCAGTCTCATAGATCCTGGAATCCAGACACCCTTGCGCGGCCAGAAGCCCGACGCGTCTCGCCTCGGGGTATGTCCGCCGTACCTCGTCCGCCACCTCATCGATGAGGCTGATGAATGGCTTTCGTGTCGCGGCACGAATGTCCTTCTCGAAGGCATGGGCCGTATTGCAGGCCATCACGATGAAATCGACACCGGCCCGATCCAGCGCCATTGCCATTCGGGCCAGGGCAGGACCCGGCGACATGCCCGTCCCCGCGACGGCGGCATTCCGATCCGGCGTCTTCGGATTGTTCTCGATGACCAGATGGATGTGATCCTGGTCCGTCTTGGCGCGCGAATGGATGAGGACCTTGCCGAAGAAATCAAGCGTCGCCTCGGGTCCGAGCCCGCCGATCACGCCGACGACGAGTTCATTTTCGCCATTCACGTGCGTATCCCCGATGATCGGCCGAGGCTAGATCAAACCGGCGGCGCCATCCAATGCACAATTGGAACGATGCCACGTGACTTCGGCGTCGGCTCGGCGATCGGCCGGACCTCCGCACGGACAGCGGGCTGGATGGAACCGGGACTGGCCGACCGGCATCCGCCGGGCATCGGCAGGGTGGCAATCGGCAAGCGCCGCCGCGACATCGGGTCGCGGCGGTGGCGGCGCGGCAGAGGCGGGCGGGCGTCGGCGCCGGCACGCCGGACTATCTCCCCGGCGCGATCCGGCGATAGGAGAGCGCTTCGGCGACGTGAAGGCGCGCCACCGTCTGGGCGCGGTCGAGGTCGGCCAGGGTGCGGGCGACGCGGAGCACGCGGTGATAGCCCCGGGCGGAGAGCTTCATCCGCTCGGTGGCGTCGGTCAGCAGCTTTTGGCCGGCCGGCTCCGGCGTCGCCACCTCGTCGAGCAGCGTGCCGTCGGCCTCGGCGTTGGTGCGGATGCGCCGGTCCGCCGGCAGCCTCTCGTAACGCCGGAGCTGGATCTCGCGGCAGGCAGCGATGCGCGCCGCCACCTCGGCCGAGCCCTCGCGCGGCGGCGGCAGGGTGAGATCGGCCGGGCTCACCGCCGGCACGTCGATATGGAGATCGATGCGGTCGAACAGCGGCCCGGAAATCTTCGACTGGTAATCCTGGGCGCAGCGCGGCGCCTTCGAGCACGCCAGCGCGGCGTCGTCGAGATGGCCGCAGCGGCAGGGATTCATCGCGGCGACCAGCTGGAAGCGGGCGGGATAGGAGACATGCGCGTTGGCGCGGGCGACCAGCGTGCGCC
>SHVZ01000011.1 GCA_009694025.1 Alphaproteobacteria bacterium
ACGCGCTTGGCGGCCCGGTCGGAGACGGTGAAGTTGCGGCTCTCGGCGACGGACGTGTCTGCCATGACTTAGGACCCTCGGGTGAACGTCCTAACCATGTAGGCGTCCTGGCGCGGAAGTCAATTTGTCCCTTTGCCCAAGCCCCTACGGCCTGTAGGGTCCGGCCGCCATGCCGCTCGCGCCCTATGCCTGCAATCCCGCGGCCTCGCGCGGCCGCCGGCACTTCGAGCCGCCGCCGACCGAGCGCAGCGAATTCCAGCGCGACCGCGACCGCATCATCCATTCCGTCGCTTTCCGCCGCTTGAAGCACAAGACCCAGGTGTTCATCGAGCACGAGGGCGACCATTTCCGCACGCGCCTGACCCACTCGCTCGAGGTCGCCCAGATCGCTCGCTCGATCGCGCGCTCCCTCGGGCTCGACGAGGATCTCTCCGAGGCCCTGGCGCTCGCCCACGACCTCGGCCACACCTGCTTCGGCCATGCCGGCGAAGACGTGCTGGATGCCGAGATGGCGCCCTATGGCGGGTTCGACCACAACGACCAGACCTTCCGCATCCTGACGCGGCTGGAGCGGCGCTACGCCGAATTCGACGGCCTCAACCTCACCTGGGAGACGCTGGAGGGGACGGTCAAGCACAACGGCCCTTTGATCGGCGGCAAGAAAGCGGTGCCGCCGACCATCGCCGCCTACGACGTCGACCTCTGGCTCGACAGCTACGCCTCGGCCGAGGCCCAGGTCGCCTCGCTCTCCGACGACATCGCCTACAACAACCACGACATCGACGACGGCCTCAGGGCCGGCCTGTTCCGGCTGGAGGAGATCGAGCATCTGGGGCTGATCCACGACGTGCTCGCGGCCATCCACGCCAAGCACCCGCGGCTGGAGACGGTCAGGCTTCATGGCGAGCTCGTCCGCCAGATGATCGGCCGCATGGTCCAGGACGTGCTGGCGGAGACCCGACGGCTGCTGGCGGAGGCGGGGCCGACCTCGGCCGACGCGCTCCGGCGCCTCGGCCGGCCGGTCGTCGCCTTCTCGCCCGAGATGCGTCGACATGACACGGAGTTGAAGGCCTTTCTGCATGAGCGTATGTACCGGCACGACCGGGTGCGGCTCGCGCGTGAAGACGCCCATGCCGTGGTGAGGGAGCTGTTCCAGGTCTTCCTCGCCGATCCCGGCCGGCTGCCGACGGAATGGGCGGTGGCGACCAACGGGCTGGACCAGACAAGCGTGGCCCGCGTCGTCGCCGATTACATCGCCGGGATGACCGACCGGTACGCCTTTGCGGAACACGCGCGACTTGTGAAAAGCCGAACGATAAAAAATGAATCTTTACAATTATTTCCATGAGATCGTTCTGAAAGAACTTCAGACACTCGACCTGCCCAGGGACCTCGATTTCTCGCGCGTGGTCGTAGAGCCGACCCGCGATTTCAGACACGGCGACCTCGCCACCAATGCCGCCATGGTGCTGGCGAAGCCGGCCGGGAGAAATCCGCGCGAGGTCGCCGAGGCCCTGAAGGAGCGACTCGTCGGTCATCCCCAAGTGATCAAAGCCGAGGTCGCCGGTCCCGGCTTCCTCAATCTCACGCTTTCAGATGATTTCTGGCGGACTCGGCTCACGGACGTGCTGGGAGCCGGCGTCGCCTACGGGGATTCCAGCGCCGGCGCCGGACGCAAGGTCAACGTGGAATACGTCTCCGCCAACCCGACCGGCCCCATGCACATCGGCCACGCCCGCGGCGCTGTCTTCGGCGACGTGCTCGCCTCGCTCATGCAAAAGGTCGGCTTCGAGGTGGCGCGCGAATACTACATCAACGACGCCGGCGCCCAGGTCGACCAGCTCGCGCGCTCAGCCCACCTCCGCTACCGCGAGGCCCATGGCGAGAGCATCGAGATCCCGTCCGGCCTCTATCCGGGCGAGTACCTGAAGGAGACCGGCGAGGCCTTGAAGGCCCGCGACGGCGGCAAGTGGCTGGGGCAGGCGGACGAGGACTGGTTGCCGCCGGTCCGCGACTTCGCCATCGACCACATGCTGACGATGATCAAGGCGGACCTGGCAGCGCTGGGCGTCAGCCAGGAGGTGTTCACGAGCGAGCGAGTGCTGGTCAGCGCGGGTGCGGTCGACCAGGTGCTGAAAGCCCTGGACGGCAAGGGCCTGATCTATGTCGGCACGCTCGAGCCCCCCAAGGGCAAGGCGCCTGAGGACTGGGAGCCCCGGCCGCAGACCCTGTTCCGGGCAACCCGGTTCGGCGACGACGTCGACCGGCCGCTGAGGAAGTCGGACGGCTCCTGGACCTATTTCGCCGCCGACATCGCCTATCACAACGACAAGCTCAGGCGCGGCTTCTCCGAGCTGATCGACGTGCTCGGCGCCGACCACGGCGGCTACACCAAGCGCATGACCGCCGCCGTGAAGGCGCTCTCCGACGGCAAGGCCCATCTCGACTGCAAGATCTGCCAGATGGTGAACCTGACCGAGGGCGGCCAGCCGGTGAAGATGTCGAAACGGGCCGGGACCTTCGTCACCCTCCGCGACGTCGTCGATCGGGTCGGCAGGGACGTCGTCCGCTTCATCATGCTGACCCGCCGGAACGACCAGACCATCGACTTCGACTTCCAGAAGGTCACCGAGCAGAGCCGGGATAACCCGGTCTTCTACGTCCAATACGCCCATGCCCGGTCGCGGTCGGTGATGCGGCTCGCGGGCGAATCGATTCCACGCGATCTCCTGTCGCCGGCGGCGCTGGCCCAAGGAAATCTGGACTGCTTGACCGACCCCAGCGAGATTGGTCTGATCAGGACGCTGGCGAACTGGCCGCGTGTCGTCGAGGGCGCGGCGGAGGCGCATGAACCGCACCGTCTCGCGTTCTACCTCTATGACCTCGCGGCCGAGTTCCACCAGCTCTGGAACAAGGGCAAGGATGACGCCACGCTCCGTTTCATCATCGCCGGCAAGGACGAGACGACTAGGGCCCGGCTGGCGTTGGTGCAGGCTGTGGCGACGGTGATCGCTTCTGGTCTTGCCGTCTTCGGCGTCGAGCCGGTCGAGGAGATGCGTGCATGAGCGATCGGTATCGCGACCGCGACGACGAAGAGGCCGATCTCGACCTCGACGAGTCGGAACCGCCGAAGCGGCGCGGGCGGCTGCTCGCCGCCCTGGTCGCGCTGTTCGCGGTCGGCGGCTTCGGCGGGGTGCTCTGGTACGCCTACAGCCAGGGCCAGCGCTCCGCCGACGCGGTGGCGCCGATCCTCAAGGCCGACGGCGAGCCTAGCCGCGTGCGTCCGGAGCAGCCGGGCGGGATGGTGGTCCCGCACCAAGACAAGCTCGTCCTCAACAACATGCAGCAGGCGAGCCGGCCGGGATCGGCCGAGCGGCTGCTGCCGCCCGCGGAGGCTCCACTGCCGCAGACCTTGCGGACCGCTCCGCCGCCGGCCGCCTCGGTCACGATCGCACCGGCCGCCGCCCCTCCGCCGCCTCCCGCGCCGCCACCTCCGGCCGCCGCAGTCCCGATGACGGCGCCGCCGCCGAGCCCCCCGCCGGCGGCACCGCCGACCGTCGTCGGCGGTCTGATCGCCCCACCGGCCCCGCCGCCGGTGGCTCCCGCACCCTCTGGCGTCGCCGCGCCGCCGCCGCATCCCGCCGCCGCCCAGCCGCCGCAGATGGCCGCCCGTCCGTCCGCGCCGCCGGTGGCGGCGACCTCGCCATCACGCGGCGGCAGCGGCGAGTGGCGGGTCCAGCTCGGATCCTTCCCGGCCGTCGATCAGGCCTCGGCCCAATGGGACCGCCTGAAGAAGGCCCATACCGAGCTGCAACCCCTCGGCCTCACCACCGTCCGGGTCGACCTTGGCGACAAGGGGGTCTGGTTCCGCTTGCAGGCAGGGCCGCTCAACGAGCCGGCGGCGCGCGCGCTCTGCGACGACCTCAAGTCCAGGAAGCGGGACTGCCTCGTTGTCCGACCCTAACCGGCCCTCGGCCGCGATCTACGGCGCCTCCGGCACCGTCCTGACGGAAGCCGAGCGAGCCTTCTTCTCCCGCGCCAATCCGCTCGGGTTCATCGTCTTCCGGCGCAACTGCGAGACGCCGGCCCAGGTCCGCGCGCTGGTCGGAGCGATGCGGGACGCGGTCGGCCGGCCCGACGCGCCGGTCCTGGTCGACCAGGAAGGCGGTCGCGTTACCCGCTTCAAGCCGCCTCACTGGCGGCAGGCGCCCGCGGCCGGCCGCTTCGCCAAGCTCGCCAGCAACCACCTCGCCGCAGCGACCGAGGCGAGCCGTCTCAACGCCCGGCTGATCGCGGCCGAGCTCCTCGACGTCGGCGTCACCGTCAACTGCCTGCCGGTGCTCGATCTGGCGCTGGCCGGCGCCAACGACGTCATCGGCGACCGCGCCTTCGGCGGCGATCCCGGGACCGTCACCGCGCTCGGTCGCGCCCAGGCCGAAGGCCTGCTCGACGGCGGCGTGCTGCCGGTGATGAAGCACATGCCCGGGCACGGCCGCGCGCTGGTCGACAGCCATGAGAAGCTGCCGGCCGTCGCGACCGATCTTGCGACCTTGGAGGCAACCGACTTCGTGCCGTTCCAAGGGCTGGCGACACTGCCCTGGGGCATGACCGGCCACGTCGTCTACACGGCGATCGACGCTCGGCCGGCGACGCTGTCGCCGGTCGTCATCGACCGGGTGATCCGCGGCCACATCGGCTTCAAGGGGTTGCTGCTCACCGACGACATCGGCATGGGTGCGCTGCCCGGCCGGCTCGGCGAACGGACGCGGGCCGCGCTTGCGGCAGGCTGTGACGTCGCCCTGCACTGCACAGGCGAGATGGCCGAAATGATCGAGGTCGCCGCCGCCGCGCCGCCGCTGACCGATGCCGCGCTCGCCCGGGTCGCCGAGGGCGCGCGTCGATGCCGGCTGCCGCAGCCGATCGATTTCGGAGCGCTCTCCGCCCGCGTCGACCAGCTTCTAACGGCCGCCTGAGCGGGCAATCGATGGACGCGCTCTGGGATGGCCTCTACCGGGCCTCGGTCTGGGTCCTGCCCGCGCTGATCGCGATCACGCTGCACGAGGCGGCCCACGGCTTCGCCGCCCTCGCGCTCGGCGACGACACCGCCAAGCGGATGGGGCGGGTCAGCCTCAACCCGCTGCGGCACGTTGATCCGTTCGGCACGATCGTCCTGCCCGGCCTGCTGCTGCTGGTGCGCTCGCCATTCCTTTTCGGCTACGCCAAGCCGGTGCCGGTCAACTTCCATCGGTTGAGGCCTGCCCGTATGGGAATGGTTCTGGTGGCCGGCGCCGGGCCGGCGATGAACCTGCTCCTCGCCTACCTGGCGGCGCTCGGACTCCACCTCGTCGGCGCCCTGCCCGATGGCGCGGCGATGTGGGCCGAGGACAACCTCAAGAACGCCGCGGTTCTCAACGCCGTGCTCGCGGTCTTCAACATGCTGCCGATCCCGCCGCTCGACGGCGGCCGGGTGCTTGTCGGCCTGCTGCCGCAACCGCTCGCCTGGCAGCTCCAGCGGCTCGAGCGGATCGGTATCCTGATCGTCCTCGGAGCGCTGGTGCTGCTGCCGATGATCGGCCGCGAAATCGGGGTGAA
Source organism: Alphaproteobacteria bacterium (assembly GCA_009694025.1). GTDB lineage: Bacteria > Pseudomonadota > Alphaproteobacteria > SHVZ01 > SHVZ01 > SHVZ01. The sequence goes on from SHVZ01000011.1 coordinate 5,593, forward strand.
TCTCTCGATTTCGCCCTGGCTGATCGGGGCCCCGGTCGAGTATCTGTTGGATCTGATCTCCTCACTGGCCGGCCTCGAATGACCACGGTCGCCGAAATCTTCGAAGAACCGCAGGATGGTGTCGCCGCCGACGACGAACGGCTGGTCGTCGACGTCGACGGCTACGAGGGGCCGATCGACGTCCTGCTGTCGCTGGCGCGCGAGCAGAAGGTCGACCTCAAGAAGATCTCGATTCTGGCGCTCGTCGAGCAGTACCTGATCTTCATCCAGGCGGCACGGCGGGTCAGGCTGGAGCTCGCCGCCGACTATCTGGTGATGGCCGCCTGGCTCGCCTATCTCAAGTCGCGCCTGCTGCTGCCGGAGCCGGCCGAGGACGACGAGCCGTCCGGCGAGGCGCTGGCCGAGGCGTTGGCGTTCCAGCTGCAGCGCCTGGCGGCGATGCAGCAGGTGGCCGTCAAGCTGATGGCCCGCCCGCGCCTCGGGCGCGACACTTTCCCGCGCGGCGAGACCTTCGATGTCCGGGTGCGCAAGCGGTCGGTGTTCGACGTCACCCTCTACGACCTGCTGTCGGCCTATGGCGAGCACAAGGCGCGTGCGGACACCCAGATCCTGCACATCGCGCCGACCGAGCTGCACGCGGCCGAGGACGCCATGAGACGGCTGGAGGGGATGCTCGGCCGCATGGTCGATTGGCAGAGCCTCGCCACCTTCCTGCCGGAAACCCTGAAGCCCGGCATCATCGCCCGTTCGGCGATCGCCGCCACGCTGGTCGCCAGCCTGGAAATGGTGAGGAACGGCGTGATCGAGATCAAGCAGACTGAACCCTTTGGCCCGGTATTCGTCCGGGCCGCCAAGCCGTCATGAGCCGCCGATGACCGAGCCGTCACCCGCCGTCCGTCTGATCGAGGCCGTGCTGTTCGCTTCGGCCCACCCTTTGGCCGACGAGGATCTGGCCCAGCGCCTTCCCGAGGGCACCGATATCGCGGCGATCCTCGCCGAGATCGAGGCGCTCTACGACGGACGCGGCATCGCGCTCGTCAAGGTCTCCGGCAAATGGGCGTTCCGCACCGCCTCCGACCTCGCAGCGGCGCTCCGCCCCGAGCATGCCGTGCAGAGGAAGCTCTCGCGCGCTGCCGTCGAGACGCTGGCGATCATCGCCTATCACCAGCCGATCACCCGCGCCGAGGTGGAGCAGGTCCGCGGCGTCGCGCTCAGCAAGGGCACCCTCGACATGCTGATGGGTGCCGGCTGGATCAAGCCGAAGGGCCGCCGTCAGGCGCCGGGGCGGCCGGCCACCTGGGTCACCACCGAGGAGTTCCTGCAGCATTTCGGGCTCGACCGGGTCGAGGACCTGCCGAACCTGGACGAGCTCCGCGCCGCCGGCCTCCTCGATCATCGCCCGGGCATCGCCACCATGGCGATGCGGCAGGAGGAGGCCGACGCGGTTGAGGCTGCCGCCGAAAGGGAGCGGGACGAGGAGGACGCCCGCGAACGCGAGGAGCGCCGCCGGGGCCAGATCGAGGACGACGACGCCGAGGAGTCGCCTCGGTCGTCGCCGGCAGGATAGGCGATTGCGCCCGCGCGGGGGCAGGGGTGGGGTTCTTGTCCTCGCTCTCGTCGCGTTCCTGGTCGCGACTGGTTTCTCCGAGGCCGGCCAGGTCCGGGCGGACGTGCCGGAGACGGTCGATCCCCACGCCCGCTACCTGATCTTCATCCAGGGACCGGCACCGGGCGAGGCGGTGGCCAACGCCTTTGCCGGTCGGGGCTTCGAAGTCGTGACCGAGCGGCGCAATCCCAATCCCGATCCCTTCGACCTCGCCCGCAAGGCGACCGGACAGGTGCGGCGGCTTCTCCTTGGCGGGATCAGCGCGTCCAGGATCGGCATCATGGGCTTCGACGTCGGCGGGACGGCGGCGCTGGTGGCCGCCGCCCTGCTGCGCGACGCTGAGCTCTCCTACGTCGTGCTTGCCGGATGCGGCATCGACGACCGTTACTACCGCTTCGCTACGCAGCTCGCCGATCAGATGGCCGGGCGCGCCCTGCACCTGTGGGAGAAGACCGATCAGCAGGCGGAAAGCTGTCAGCTTGCCTTCTCCAAGTCCAAGACCCTCGAAAGCGACGAGAAGCTGCTCTCCAACGGTGGCGGCCACGAGATGTTCGGCGAGGCCGATCCGTTCTGGATGGACCTGGTCCTGGCGTTCCTCGAACGCCGGTAGCCGCCCCGCGCCTGCGACAGTTTGCTCACGCTCCGTCGGGCTGCGCTGATTGCACCTGAGAATGAACTGCAACAGAATGGCGGGAGAAAACCGCCTCGGGGCTCCTTGACCGATCTCGCCCAGCCTTCCTCCGGTGCCACCCGACCTCCGCTCGTCGATGGCTGGGTGCTTGCGACCGCCGCCATCGCCGCGGTCATTGCCATTCCGATCCTGGTCGTCCTCTCTTATGTCTTCGTTCCCACCGGCGATATCTGGCAGCACCTCGCCTCGACCGTGCTGCCGCGCTACGTCACGAACACCCTCTGGCTGATGGTCGGGGTCGGTGCCGGCACGCTGGTGATCGGGACCGGCACCGCCTGGCTGGTGACGCTCCACCGGTTTCCCGGCCGCGACCTCCTGCAATGGATGCTGCTGCTGCCGATGGCGGTCCCGAGCTACGTCATCGCCTACACATACGGCGGCCTGATGGATTTTGCCGGGCCGGTGCAGTCGGCGCTGCGCCAGCTCTTCGGCTGGCACAAGAGCGACTATTGGTTTCCCGAGATCCGGACGCTCGGCGGCGCCATCACCATCCTGACGCTGGTCCTCTACCCCTATGTCTACCTTTTGGCCCGGGCTGCGTTCACCGAGCAGTCGGTGTGCGTGCTCGAGGCGAGTCGGACCCTCGGTGCCGGCCCCTGGCGGCGCTTCCTCGGGGTCGGACTGCCGCTTGCCCGGCCCGCGGTGGTCGCCGGCGTGGCGCTCGCGCTCATGGAGACGCTGAACGACCTCGGCGCCGTGCAACATTTCGCCGTCGACACCTTCACCACCGGCATCTTCCGCACCTGGTTTGGGCTCGGCGAGCCGGCGGCGGCGGCCCAGCTCGCGGCGATCCTGCTGCTCTTCGTCCTCTTCCTCCTCGTGCTCGAGCGATGGTCCCGGGGCGAAGCGCGCTATCACCAGACTTCGATCCGCTACCGGGCGCTTCCGAGCCTTCGGCTCAAGGGGATCGAGGCCGGGCTTGCCGTAGCGGCGTGCACGATGCCGGTGCTGCTGGGGTTTCTCGTTCCCCTTGGCGTGCTCTTGTGGTGGGCGATCCGCTCCCAGGCGCTCGGCTTCGACGAGCGTTTCGCCGGACTCGCCCTGCACAGCGTCAGCCTGGCGGCGCTCGCGGCCGGGCTCGCGGTCGTTCTCTCCCTGGTGCTCGCTTACGGCGCACGCCTGCGGCCGACACCTTTGGTACGCGGTCTCGTCCGGCTTGCGAGCACCGGCTACGCCGTGCCTGGCGCCGTCATCGCCGTCGGCATCATGCTGCCCTTCGCCGCCATCGACCGCACGATCGACGCCTGGGCGCGGGCGACGTTCGGCGTCTCGACCGGGCTCATCCTCTCCGGGACGGTGATCGCCGTCACCTTCGCCTACCTCGTCAGGTTTCTCGCCATCTCCTTCAACGCCGCCGAGGCGAGTCTCGCCAAGGTCGGCCGCAGCATGGACGATGCCGGCCGCGTCCTCGGGCGGCGCCCGATCGAGATCCTGACGACGATCCATCTGCCGCTGCTGCGGCCGAGCCTGCTGGCGGCCGCGCTCCTCGTCTTCGTCGACGTGATCAAGGAGCTGCCGGCGACCCTGGTTCTCCGGCCCTTCAACTTCGACACGCTCGCGATCCACGCCTACGAGCTCGCCGGCGACGAGCGGCTGGCCGAAGTGGCGGCGCCCGCGCTCGCCATTCTCGCGGCCGGCCTCGGCCCGGTGGTCCTGCTTGCGCGGTCGATCGGGCGGAGCCGCCCGGGGCACGGGCCGTGAGCTCGCCTGCCCTCGCGCTCGACGACGTCAGCCATTCCTATGGCGCCGTCCGGGCGGTGATCGATCTGTCGCTCGCGGTGGCGCCGGGCGAGGTCGTCTGCCTGCTCGGGCCTTCCGGCTGCGGCAAGAGCACGGTGCTCCGCCTCGCCGCCGGCCTGGAGGAGGTGCAGGCGGGGCGGATCGCGATCAACGGCATTCTCGCCGGCGCGCCGGGCACGCATGTCCCGCCGGAGGACCGAAACGTCGGCCTGGTGTTCCAGGACTTCGCCCTCTTCCCGCACCTCACCATCTGCAACAATGTCGGCTTCGGCCTGCGTTCGCGCGACCCGGTCGTGCGCCGGGAGCGGATCCTGGCGGCGCTCGGCGACGTCGGCCTCGTCCATGCCGAGCAGGCGTTCCCGCACATGCTGTCGGGCGGCGAGCAGCAGCGGGTCGCGCTCGCCCGCGCGCTGGCGCCGCGACCGCGCCTTGTGCTCCTGGACGAGCCGTTCTCGGGCCTTGATGCACGGCTTCGCGAGCAGGTGAGGGACGTGACGGTGGAGGCCCTCCGGAAGAGCGGGACCGCGACGCTGATGGTCACCCACGACGCCGAGGAGGCGATGTTCATGGCCGACCGCATCGCGGTGATGCGCGATGGCCGGATCGTCCAGGAAGGCACGCCGATCGACCTCTATCGCCATCCGATCTCTCTCTTCGTCGCCGCGTTCTTCGGCGAGATCAACCGCCTGGCCGGAACCGCCCGGCATGGCGAGGTCGCGACCCGGTTCGGCCCGGTGCCGACCGGCCTTGCCGACGGCGCGGCGGCCGAGGTGGTGATCCGCCCGGAAGCCCTTCGCGTCAGCCTGGCGGGAGAGACGGGATCGGGCACCGTGCCCGCACGTGTCGTCAGCGCCCATCCCCTCGGGCGCTCGACGCGGCTGGTGCTCGCCCTCGACGACGGGCACCGGGTCAAGGCCCGGATCTGGGGTCTCTACCACCCTGCAGTGGGCGCCCCGGTCATGCTCGCGCTAGACCCCCGCCAGGCGTTTGTATTTCCGGTCGACTGAGCGTACTTAGTACCTAACGGGAACGGCGGCGCGGTTGATGGGGCGGGGGGCTTTTGCCATGATCCGCTCGCCGTGGCACGGCGAGGAACAGGAGCAACTCCATGGGCAGCTTGAGCATTTGGCACTGGTTGATCGTTCTCGCCGTCGTGCTCATTCTTTTCGGCGGCGGCGGCAAGATCTCCAAGCTGATGGGCGACTTCGGCAAGGGGCTGAGGTCGTTCAAGAAAGGGCTCGCCGAGGAAGGCGAGGCCGGCAAGGACGGGCAGGCTGCGCAGCCGTCGGCCCAGATCAACGCCACGGCCCAGGCGCCACCCCAGTCGACCACGGCGTCGCAGCCGGCCGGCGGGGCCCAGCCGACCCCACGCGCCTGAACCCGGCCGCCTTGTCCGGCGCTTGAGGACGGGGCCGACCCCGCATGCTTGATGTGAGCTGGCAGGAGATCCTGGTCATCGCCGTGGTGGCGGTGGTCGTCATTGGACCGAAGGATCTGCCCGTCGCGATCCGTACCGTCGCCCAGTGGGTCAAGAAGGCGCGGGAGATGGCCGGCGAGTTCCAGCGCGGCGTCGACGAGATGGTCAGGGAGGCCGACCTCTCAGACGTCCGAAAACAGGTCGAGCAGGTGGCGACCGGCGTCGTCGACGACATCGGCAAGATGGCCGACGGCGCCATCGAGGACGTGAAGAAATCGGTCGACCCGACCGGGGAAATCGAGAAATCGCTGCAGGCGCCGGAGACCTTCTCCGAGCCTGCGAGCCTGGAGCCGTCCGGCGCTCCGGCGCCGGTCGAGACGGCGGCGCTGACCGAGCCGCCGGTCGACACGGCGGTGCCTGCCCCGGTCGAGCCGTCTCCGGCGCCCGATCCCGCCGCGCCGAAGCCGCCGGCCGCCGCCTGATCCGATGACCGACCAGAAGGAACAGATCGACGACACCAAGATGCCGCTGCTCGACCATCTGATCGAGCTGCGCGGCCGGATGATCAAGGCGTTCGTCGCCTTCATCATCTGCTTCATCGGCAGCTATGCGATCGCCGACCACATCTTCGCCTTCCTGACCCAGCCGCTCGCCGACGCCTTCCATGGCGAGAACCGACGGCTGATCTACACCGCCCTCCACGAGGCGTTCTTCACCTACCTCAAGGTCGCCTTCTTCGCCGCAGCCTTCGTCAGCTTCCCGATCGTCGCCGGCCAGATGTGGCTGTTCATCGCGCCCGGCCTCTACCGCCAGGAGCGGAAGGCGTTCCTGCCGTTCCTAGCGGCGACGCCGATCCTGTTCTTCATGGGCGGGGCGCTGGTCTACTATTTCATCATCCCGATGGCCTGGAAGTTCTTCCTGTCCTTCGAGTCGCCGGGCGGGCCGGGCGAGCTGCCGATCCAGCTCGAGGCCAAGGTCGACCAGTACCTCTCGCTGGTGATGCAGCTGATCTTCGCCTTCGGGCTCGCGTTCGAGCTGCCGGTGCTGTTGTCGCTGATGGCCAGGGCCGGCATGGTGACCGCCAAGGGCCTGGCCGAGAAGCGCCGCTACGCCATCGTGCTCGCCTTCGTCGCCGCCGCCATCCTCACCCCGCCCGACGTCATCAGCCAGGTCGGCCTCGCCGTCCCGATCATGCTGCTCTACGAAATCTCCATCGTCTGCGCCCGCCTGATCGAGAAGCAGAAAGCCCGACGAGAGGCCGAGGAAGAGGCGGCGGAGAAGGCGGAGTCGGCCTAGGAGCTCCTGGACCGGTGACGGCGCGCCGCTTATAACGGGCGCCCATTCGCCAAAGCCGACGGTCCGGCCATGATCGACATCAAGCAGCTTCGCGACGACCCCGCCGCCTTCGACCGCGCGCTCCAGCGCCGCGGCATCGAAGCGTCGTCGTCGCGCCTGCTGGCGATGGATGCCAAGCGCCGGCAGGTGCAGACCGAGCTGCAGACCCTGCAGGCCAGGCGCAACGAGGCGTCCAAGGAGATCGGCAAGCTGAAGCGCGACGGCGGCGACGCCGATGCGCTGGTCGCCGAGATCGCCCGCATCAAGGACCGCGTGCCTGCGCTCGAGAGCGAGGAAAAGGCGCTGGGCGAGGAGCTGGAGGCGCTGCTCGCGGGATTACCCAACGCGCCCGCCGCCGACGTGCCCGACGGCAAGGACGAGGCGGCGAACGCCTGCGTCCGCACTGTCGGCGAGCGCCGGAACTTTCCCTTCCAGCCGAAGGAGCATTTCGACGTCGGCGAGCGCCTGGGGCTGATGGATTTCGAGGCGGCGGCCAAGCTCTCAGGCTCGCGCTTCGTCGTCCTCCGGGGCTCCCTCGCGCGGCTGGAGCGGGCGCTGGCGGCATTCATGCTGGATATCCACACCGGCGAGTTCGGCTACACCGAGACGGCACCGCCGCTGCTGGTGCGCGACCATGTGCTGTTCGGCACCGGACAATTGCCGAAATTCGCCGAGGACCAGTTCCGCACCACCGACGGTTTCTGGCTGATCCCGACGGCAGAAGTGCCGCTGACCAACCTCGTCGCCGACCGCATCCTGGATGAGAAGGATCTGCCGCTCCGCTTCACCGCCTATACGCCGTGCTTCCGCTCGGAAGCCGGGGCGGCGGGCAAGGACACCCGCGGCATGCTGCGCCAGCATCAGTTCAACAAAGTCGAGATGGTGTCGATCGCGCATCCCGAGAAATCGGAGGAGGAGCACGAGCGCATGACCATGGCGGCGGAGACCGTGCTGCAACGGCTCGGGCTGCCGTATCGGGTGATGCTGCTGTGCACCGGCGACATGGGTTTCGCCGCGAAGAAGACCTATGACATCGAGGTCTGGCTGCCGGGGCAGGGGCGCTATCGCGAGATCTCCTCGTGCTCGAACTGCGGCGACTTTCAGGCCCGGCGCATGAAGGCCCGGTTCAAAGGCCAGGGCGACAAGCAGACCCGCTTCGTCCACACCCTCAACGGCTCCGGACTCGCGGTCGGCCGCACGCTGATCGCGATCCTTGAGAACTATCAGCGGGAGGACGGATCGGTTGCCGTGCCGCCGGCGTTGCGTCCCTATCTCGGCGGCCTGGAGATCATCTGCGCCAATGGCTAAGTCACCCTTGCCGATGGATCTCGCGAAGGCGCGCATCCTGATCTCGAACGACGATGGCATCCACGCGCCGGGGCTGAAGATCCTGGAGAAGGCGGCGCACAAGCTGTGCAAGGACGTCTGGGTGATGGCCCCGGAGCACGAGAATTCCGGAGCCGGGCACTCGCTGACGCTGCGTCAGCCGATCCGCATGCGCCAGCTCTCCTCCCGGCGCTTCGCCTGCGACGGAACGCCGACCGATTGCGTGCTGCTCGCCATCAATCATCTGCTGAAGGACGACAGGCCGACCCTGGTTCTCGCGGGCATCAACCGCGGCGCCAATCTCGGCGAGGACGTGCATTACTCGGGCACCGTCGCCGCTGCCATGGAGGCGGTTCTTCTGGGCGTGCCGTCGATTGCGCTGAGCCTCTCGGTCCCTTGGGGACAGAAACCGCACTGGCAGACGGCGGAAGCCCATACCGCCGGGATCATCAAACGGCTGGCGAAGATCGGCTGGCCCGACGGCGTGCTGATGAACGTCAATTTTCCGCACGTCGCCAATCCTCGAAGCGTGCTCGGCGTCAAGTCGGCCCGCCAGGGTCAGCGCAAGATCGGCGACACGCTGGTCCAGAGCCGCGACCCACGCGGCGTACCCTACTGGTGGGTCGGCGACACCCGTGTAGGCCCGAAGGCGAAGCCGGGCACCGACCTTGCCACCGTGCTCTCGGGCTATATCGCCGTGACCCCGATCGGCATCAACATGACGAACAAGCCGGCGCTCGCCGCCTTGAAGCGGGTTCTCGATTGACCCAGGCGGCGCGCAAGATCCGGCTCGTCCTGGAGCTTCGCCGCGCTGGCGTCACCGATACCCGGGTCCTGTCCGCCATTGAGCGCGTGCCGCGCGAGCTGTTCGTGCCGGAGCCTTTCCAGGACCAGGCTTACGAGAACACCGCGCTTCCCATCGCCTGCAGCCAGACCATCAGCCAGCCGTTGATCGTCGGCCTGATGACCCAGCTGCTCGAGCCGGGCAAGCGGCTCCGCGTTCTGGAGATCGGCACCGGCTCGGGCTACCAGACCGCGGTCCTCTGCCAGCTCTTCCGCCGCGTCTACACCATCGAGCGCCACCGCGATCTGCTCAGGAACGCGGAAGCGATGCTGGCCAGGCTCAAGTGCCACAACGTCACCACGCTCTGCGGCGACGGCACCCGGGGATGGCCGGAGCAGGCGCCGTTCCCGCGCATTCTGGTGACCGCGGCGGCGCCGGAGATGCCGGCGAGGCTCGCCGACCAGCTCGACGATGGCGGCATCATGATCGTCCCTGTCGGGAGCTCGCTCACCGACCAGTGGATCTACAAGGTCACCCGGGTTGATGGCGGATTCCGCGAGGAGCGGATGAGTCAGGTGCGCTTCGTGCCCCTGGTCGCGGGCGCGGTCCCGGAGGCGTCGTGAGCCTCCACCGGCCGCAGATCCGGTCGGATGACGATCCGGACCTCATCCTGTCGGCGCTGACCGAGGGCGACCTCCCGTTGATCGGCCGATGGCTCGCCGAGCCCCATGTCGCACGATGGTGGGACCCGCCGGAGACGGGGATCGCTCATATCGCCGCGCACATGACCGAGGCCCATGTGGCGCCGTACCTGATCGTCGCGCCCGGGCGTCCGGTCGGCTACCTGCAGCTCTACCACGCGAACCCCGATGAATTCTGGCGGCCGCGCCGGCTGCCGCGGGAAACTTACGGCCTCGACCTCTTCATCGGTCCGTCGGAGGCGCTTGGCCGCGGTCTCGGCACCCGGGCCGTCCGCCTCAGCGTCCGACACCTGTCGGCGCTGCCCGAAGCGGCGCGCCTCCACGTCGACCCGTCGCCGGACAACGCGGTGGCAATCCGCGTCTATGACAAGGCCGGCTTCGTCGGAGCGGGTGCGATAGAAACACCGGACGGGCCGGCCGCCTACATGATCCGGGAGCCGCAACGCGCTATCCTCTCCGCACCGCGGGCAAAGGAGTCTCGATGACCGCCGATTTCACGCCGCTCACCTCGCTGCTCGGCGGCGGCCTGATCGGCCTTGCCGCGACCTTGCTCCTGCTGCTGAACGGCAGGATCGCCGGCATCAGCGGCATCATGGCCGGCGCCATTGCCGCGCCCGGCCCGGAGCGCGACTGGCGCACCGCCTTCCTGGTCGGCCTGATCTTTGGGCCGGTCACTTTCGCCTTTTTCGGTGGCACCTTGCCGCAGCCGGTGCTGCCGGCGTTGCCGATCGTGGTCGTCGCCGGGCTCCTGGTCGGCTTCGGCACCCGCCTCGGCGGCGGCTGCACCAGCGGCCATGGGGTCTGCGGGCTGGCGCGCCTGTCACCCCGGTCGCTAGCGGCGACCGCGACCTTCGTTGTCGCCGCCATGGCGACCGTCTTTCTCGTCCGGCTCCTCGGGGGAGGGTGAGATGAAGATCGCATCCGCGGCTATTTCCGGCCTTCTCTTCGGGATCGGTCTCGCCCTGTCCGGCATGCTGGACCCGGTGCGCGTGCTGGGCTTCCTCGACATCGCCGGCGGCGCCTGGGACCCGACGCTGGTCTTTGTGCTCGCCGGCGCCGTCGGCGTGACGGCGGTCGGTTATGGCCTTGCCGGTCGCCGCGCGGCACCGATCTACGACGAGCGCTTCCATCTTCCCGAGGCAACGGCGCTCGACCTGCGCCTCCTCGGCGGCGCAACCGTGTTCGGCGTCGGCTGGGGGCTCGTCGGCTATTGCCCGGGGCCGGCGATCGCCTCGATCGGCTTTGCCGGAACCTCGGCGGCGATCTTCTGCCTCGCCATGGTCGGCGGCATGATTCTCCACCGCGCACTGCCGGAAACCGCTCGAATCTGACCGGGAACCCCCGCTCGATTCGGAATTTGTTGCGCGATTCGTCTTATCCACATAGATTACGGAGCCGCAATGATTCGCCAGACCCGATTCGCGGCTTTCCTCCTCTCTGCGCTGCTGGCGGCCTGTGCGCCGCGCGACGCGCCGCCGGCACCGGTGGTCCGGCACGGCGCGCCGTCATCGCCGGTCGCGTCCGTCACCCCGATCAGATTGACACCGCCCGCCAGCGTTCCGGTGCTGCGGCCAATCGCGGCTTCCGCAGGCACGACCGTGACCGTTCGCCCCGGCGAGACGCTCTCGGGGATCGCGCGGCGGCACGGGCTTGAGACAGCCGCGGTCGCGCGGGCGAACGGACTCAAGCCGCCCTACGGCGTCCAGGCCGGTCAGAAGCTTACCCTGCCCGGCCCGACGGATGTCGGGCACACCTTCGTCGCCTCGACCCGGGCAGCGCCTGATCGGACCAGGCCGGATCCGAGGCCGCTCGCCGTCAGGGCGCCGTCGATCCCCGCACCCGCGGCCGAACCGATCTCCAATGCCACGGTCGCCTCGGCACCGCGTTCATCCGTACAGTCGGCGACGCTGACCGCACCCCAACCGCCGATGACGCCGATCGCCGTCAAGATCGAGGCGCCCAGGGCGGAGGCACCGCCGGCCGCTCCCGCCAAGGTCGACGTGGCGAAGGCCGAACCCGAGGCGGCGGCGGCTCCGATTGCCGCCCCGGCGCCGCCGAGGCCGACGGTCGGCGAGCCGCCGCCGCGGGCCGGGCGGAACTTCCTCTGGCCGGTCAAGGGCCGGCTGATCTCAAGCTATGGTCCGCAGCCGGGCGGGCTTCGCAACGACGGGCTCAACATCGCTGCCAGCCGCGGCGACCGGGTGATCGCCGCCGACAACGGCGTCGTCGCCTATTCGGGCGACGACCTCAAGGGCTTCGGCAATCTGGTGCTGGTGAAGCACGCCGGCGGCTTCGTCACCGCTTACGCCCACAACGACAAGCTGCTGGTCAAACGCGGTGACAAGGTGCGCCGCGGCCAGGCCATCGCCACCGTCGGCGAGAGCGGCTCGGTCACCCAGCCGCAAGTCCATTTCCAGGTGCGGCAGGGTGCGCATGCGGTCGACCCCCGGCCGTTGATGGAGCGGTCCTAGGCCGGACCCGGGCGTTCGTAATAGACGTCCCAGTCGTCCTCGCCGGTCTTCAGGAAGCCGTGACGCTCGTAGAGACGAGCGGCGGGACTAAGCTTCAGCACGTGGAGCCGGACCGGGAGGCAGGCCGCATCGGTCTCCGCCAGGAGCAACTCGATCGCGGCCCCGCCGACACCGCGACCCTGATGCTCGGGCGCGAGGTAGAACTGGCCGAGCGCGAAGTGGTCGGTCTCGCGCACGACGCTGACGCAGCCGGCGAACGTGCCGTCCACGTGGATCAGCCGCATGTGCGCCGGATGGAAGGCTTCGCGGAAGCGCGCCCGTGCCCGCTCCGGTCGGAAGCGGCCGAGACGTTCGAGATGCGGGCGCATCACCTGGATGCGGAGCACCAGCAGCCGCTCGAAATCGGCGTCGCTCGCCGGCGCGAAGGCGATCATCCGATCCGCTTGCCGATCCGCCCGGCGAGATCCTGGATGTACTGCCAGGCGACGCGCCCGGAGCGTGCGCCGCGGGTGATCGACCACTCGTTGGCCTCGCGGTGGAGCTGCGCGACCGGCACGTCGAGCCCGTAGGCGCCGGCGTAGCCTTCGACCATGGCGAAGTAGGTGTCCTGATCGCAGGCGTGGAAGCCGAGCCAGAGGCCGAAGCGATCAGAGAGCGACACCTTCTCCTCGACCGCCTCGCCCGGATTGATCGCGGTCGAGCGCTCGTTCTCGATCATCTGACGGGAGATCAGGTGGCGGCGGTTGGACGTTGCGTAGAACAGTACGTTCTCCGGCCGCCCCTCGACGCCGCCCTCCAGCACCGCCTTCAAAGACTTGTAGCTCGAGTCTTCGGCCTCGAAGGAGAGGTCGTCGCAGAAGAGGAGGGCGCGTTTCGGCTGGGCCTGGAGGAGTCCGAGCAGCTTCGGCAGGCTCGGGATGTCCTCGCGGTGGATCTCGACCAGCGCCAGCCGACCGGGCGCCGTCAGGTTGATCTCGGCGTGGACCGACTTGACCAGCGAGCTCTTGCCCATGCCGCGGGCGCCCCAGAGGAGAGCGTTGTTGGCCGGCAGTCCGTCGGCGAAGCGCCGCGTATTGTCGAGCAGGATGTCGCGCTGACGGTCGATGCCCCGGAGCAGACCGATCGCCACGCGGTTGACCCGCTTGACCGGCAGCAGCATCTCGTTTTCGGCGTGCCAGACATAGCTTTCCGCAGCTGCGAGATCGGGCGCCGCAAGGGGCGGCGGCGAGCGCCGTTCGAGCGCCTCGGCGATGCGCGCAAGCAGATCCAAGATCTTGGGATCGTTCATGAAAGACCTTAGCGGGCGGCGGGGAGGGGGTGTCGTTGCAATCCTCGGCGAGGCCGTTATAGTCCGCCCACCCAAATCCGGCCAGATCGGGAGTCCTCGCAAATGCTGATTTCGCCCGCCTACGCCCAGACCGGCGGCGGCGCAGGCTTCGACATCATGGCGCTCGCGCCCTTGGTGTTGATCTTTGTCGTCTTCTACTTCCTTCTGATCCGGCCCCAGCAGAAGAAGATGAAGCAGCATCGCGAGATGCTCTCGGCGGTGCGTCGGGGCGACCGGGTGGTGGTCGGCGGCATCGTCGGCACGGTCGCCAAGGTGGTGTCGGATACCGAGCTGAACATCGAGATCGCCGACGGCGTCCGCGTCCGCGTGGTCCGCAGCGCCGTCGCCGAGGTGCTGTCCAAGACCGAGCCGGTTAAGGCCGAGGGCGGCGGCAAGGCTGCCGAAGACAAGCCGGCTTCCGGCGGCTGATCGTCCTCGATGATTCAGATCCAGCGTTGGAAGATCATCGTCGTCGCGCTTCTGTGCGTGTGGGGCGTGCTCTACGCGCTCCCATCCTTCATGCCGCGGGCCGTAGTCGATCAACTCCCGCGCTGGCTGCATGCCGACCGCATCAACCTCGGCCTCGACCTGCAAGGAGGCTCGCACCTCTTGCTCGAAGTCGACACGCGCGCGGTCAAGGTCGATCGCCTGCAGAACCTGGTCGATGACGTCCGCGTCACTTTCCGCAATCAGCGCCTGAACTACACCGATCTCGGCGTCGACGGGGACGCCGTCTCGGTTCGCCTTCGCGACCTCAACGATCGCGAAAAGGTGGGGACGGCGCTCCGCGGCATCGATCCGGCGGCGACGGTCGTCGTCTCGCCGGAAGGCGTCGCGCGCCTCACCTATACGGAAAAAGCCTGGGAGGACCGCTTCACCGCGGCGATCCAGCAGTCGCTCGAGATCGTCCGTCGCCGCATCGACGAGACCGGCACCCGTGAGCCGACGATCGTCCGCCACGGCAAGGATCGGATCCTGGTCCAGCTCCCGGGCGTCGACGATCCGGAACGGATCAAACGTCTGCTCGGTACAACGGCGAAGATGTCGTTCCACCTGGTCGACATCCGCGCGTCCCAGGCCGACATCGAGGCCGGGCGCGCGCCGGCCGGCTCGATGATCGTCGAGAACGACCGCGCCGCCCCCGACGGCCGGCGCGAGAGGCTGGCCGTGCTCCGCCGTGTCGCCGTCTCCGGCGAGAACCTGACGGACTCACAGCCGACGTTCAACAACGGCGAGCCGGTCGTCAGCTTCCGCTTCGATGCGATCGGCGCGCGCAAGTTCGCCGAGGTCACCACTGAGAACACCAACAAGCCATTCGCCATCCTGCTCGACAACCGGGTGATCTCGGCGCCCAACATCCGCGAGCCGATCCTCGGCGGCTCCGGCATCATCACCGGCGGCTTCACCGTCCAGTCCGCGAACGAGCTTGCGCTCCTGCTTCGCGCCGGCGCGCTCCCGGCGCCGCTCAAGGTGCTGGAGGAGCGGACCGTCGGTCCCGATCTCGGCTCGGACTCGATCCGCGCCGGCACCGTCGCCATCATCATCGGCTACGCGCTGATCGCCCTGCTGATGGTCGTCGGCTACGGCCTGTTCGGCATCTTCGCCAACGTCACGCTGATCCTGAACATCGCCTTCACCATCGCGATCATGGCGGGGCTGGGCGCGACGCTGACCCTGCCGGGTCTCGCCGGCATGGTCCTCGGTCTCGCCATGTCGGTCGACGCCAACGTGCTGATCTACGAGCGCATGCGCGAGGAGGAGCGCCTGGGGCGGTCGCCGTTCCCGGCGGTCGACGTGTCGTTCCAGCGCGCCTACGTCACCATTGTCGATTCAAATCTCACCACCCTCATCGCCGCGCTGTTCCTTTATGCGCTCGGCTCCGGCCCGGTGCGCGGCTTCGCGGTCACGCTCGGCATCGGCATCGCCTGCTCGATGCTGACCGCCGTCACGGTGACGCGCATGCTGGTCGTCGGCTGGCTCAAATGGGCCAAGCCGAAGCAGCTACCGATCTGAGGGGACGAGGAAGATCACATGTTCAGACCCGTCCGCCTGCTGAGCAAGGTCCCGAAGGTCGATTATTTCAGGTTCCACAAGCTGTGCTTCGCGCTGTCGGTCGCGCTTTGCCTGATTTCCGTGGTCTCGATCGCTGTCCGCGGTTTGAACTACGGTGTCGACTTCGCCGGCGGCGTCCTGATCGAGGTCCGCACGCCGGGCGCCCCCGACCTCGCCAAGATGCGCGCCGACATCGGCGCGTTGAACCTGGGCGACGTCGTGCTCCAGGATTTCGGCGGCAGCAACGACGTCCTGATCCGCATCGAGCGCCAGACCGGCGGCGAGGACGCCGAGATGGCTGCGGTCCTGAAGGTGCGCGAGACCCTCGCCAAGACGCTCGGCGGCAACGTCGAGTATCGCCGCGTCGAGGTTGTCGGTCCCAAGGTCGGCGGCGAGCTCATTCAGGACGGCATCCTCGCCGTCACTTTTTCGCTCACCGGGATCATGGCCTACATGGCGTTCCGTTTCGGCTGGCGCGCCGGCACTGCCGGCGTCGTCGCCATCCTGCACGACTGCTTGACCACGGTCGGGCTGTTCTCGGTGACCGGCCTCCAGTTCGATCTGAACGTGCTGGCGGCGGTGGTCACCATCGCCGGCATCTCGATCAACGACACGGTGGTCATCGACGACCGTATCCGCGAGAACGCGCGCAAGTTCAAGCGTATGGACTTCCGCGAGCTGATCAATCTCAGCGTCAACCAGACCATGGCGCGGACCGTCGTCACCAACGGCCTGGTGTTTCTCGCCACCTTCGCGCTGGTGCTGTTCGGCGGCCCCGTGCTGTTTGGCTTCTCCTTCGCCATGCTCTGGGGCGTCATCGCCGGCACCTATTCGACCATCTATGTCGCCGCGCCGCTCGAGTGGTACCTCTCCAATCGCGGCAAGGCCCACGCCAAGGAATTGCAAGCGGAGGCAGGCTCGACCTGACCGGCCGATGGAGATCACCCCGCTTATCCCGGACGGACGGCAGGTCATCGAGAGCTATGGCGATGGCCGCTTCCGGGTGTCGGGCGTCGCGATCGAGGGATCGCTCCTGGTGATGCCGACGGTGACTTTCTCCTGGTCGGCGGTCGACGCCTCGACCATGACGCTGGAGTCGCTGGCGCCGGTTCTCGCCGCAGATCCCCCCATCGAGATCCTGCTTGTGGGCTGCGGCAAGCGCCTGGTGCCGCTCGCGCCCGCGCTCAAATCGGCCCTTCGCGACCGCGGGATCGGTGCCGACCCGATGGATACCGGTGCCGCCTGCCGCACCTACAACGTGCTGATGGCCGAGGGCCGCCGGGTCGCCGTCGCGCTGCTCCCGGTTTAGCCCGTGATGCGGCTCTCCGCTCTCGTCGTCGCCCATAACGAAGCGGCCCAGCTCGCCGAGTGCTTGGCGACGTTGCGTTTCGCCGACGAGATCGTCGTCGTCCTCGACCGCACCACCGACCGCAGCCCCGCCGTCGCCGAGGAACACGGCGCGCGCATCGTCGAGGGAACCTGGCCCATCGAGGGTGATCGGCGCTCGGCCGGCATCGATGCCTGCCGCGGAGAGTGGATACTGGAAGTGGACGCGGACGAGCGCGTGCCGCCGGAGCTGGCAAAGGAGATCGACCGCCACCTGCCGACCGCGCATCGCGGCTATTTCCTCGTCCCCTTCGCCAACCACATCGGCCATCGCCTCGTCCGCTATGGCTGGGGGGCGTATAACGGCGTCGGCATGAAGCCATGCCTCTTCGCCAGGGGGTGCAAGACCTGGGGGCGCCGGCGGGTCCACCCGCGCATCGAGCTCAGCGGTCATCGCTCCGTGCTGACCCACCCGATGACCCACTACGTCTATCGCGACGTCGCCGACGCCATCCAGCGCCTCAACCGTTATTCGAGCCTGAACGCCGAGCAGATGCGCGAGGACGGCACGGTCGGAACGCTCTGGCCCAACCTCCGGCGCATGCTTTCCAGGTTCTGGAAATCCTATGTCGCCCGCCGCGGCTATCGCGAGGGGGCTTACGGGCTGCTGCTCGGGTTGTTCGCCGCGCTCTATCCGATCCTCAGCTATCTGAAGGCCCGCATCGCCGAGGACGAGAAGAAGGACACGCGAGCCCGATGAAGATGGCCGATATCCCGTTCCAGACCGTGGATTGGTCGGGCGTCGAGTCGACCGAACATCCGGGCATCTCCGGCAAAGCGATCTGGCGCACCCGCCAGTTCGGCGAGATCCGGGTACGCATGGTCGAGTACACGCCGGGCTACGTCTCCGACCACTGGTGCGAGAAGGGCCATGTGTTGCTGGTGATGCAGGGGCGCCTCGACACCAAACTCGCCGACGGCCGGAAGTTCACGCTGATCCCCGGCACCAGCTACCAGGTCGCCGACGGCGCCGAGCCGCACCGCTCGTCCACCGACATCGGCGCCATCCTGTTCATCGTCGACTGAGGTGAGCGGCCACCTCACGTTCACCGTCGATCTCGACGACCCGGCGCTGGTCGCCGCCTACGACGACCTGCCGCTGTGGTCGGCGATGGCTGGTCTCCTGCTGCTGGAGCACGTGCCGCTCGCGCCCGCGATCGTGGTGCTCGACGTCGGCTGCGGTACCGGCTTCCCGGCGATCGAGCTGGCCGAGCGCCTCGGGCCGTCGTCGCGTGTCCACGGACTCGATCCTTGGGCTGCGGCGCTCGACCGCGCGCGGGCGAAGGCTGCGGCGCGAGGGGTCGCCCACGTCGTCCTCGATCGGGGCGACGCCGCCCGCATGCCCTATGCCGACCGGCATTTCGACCTGATCGTCTCGAATCTCGGCCTCAACAATCTCCCCGATCCCGAGGCGGCGGCGGCAGAATGCCGCCGCGTGCTCAAGCCCGGCGGGCGGCTCGCGCTCTCGACCAACCTCGTCGGGCACATGGCCGAGCTCTATGAGGTCTTGGAGCGCGTCCTCGCGGAAACCGGCGCCGAGCGCGAGGCGGGCGCGCTCCGCCGCCACGTCGACGGGCGGGCGAGCGTCGCCGGTGTCCGCGCGCTCCTCGAGCGGCACGGCTTCCGGGTCGGTCGTGTCGAGGAGACGACGCGTCTGCTTCGCTACGCCGACGGCACCGCGCTCCTGAACCATTGGTTCGTCAAGCTGGGCTTCCTCGACGGATGGCGCGCGACGGTCGATCCGGCCCGAGCGGCCGAGGTCTTCGGGCGGCTGGAGGCGGCGTTGCCCAGGCCGCTGACCCTGACCGTTCCCTTCGCCTATATCGAAGCGCAGTAGCAGAAAAGCAGAGGGGGCCCGAAGGCCCCCTCTTGGACGACCCGCGGCGGGTCGCTCAGATGTTCTGGGCGCTGACCATCGCATAGAGCATGGGGACGGAGAGGACGGTGTTGGCACGCGAGACCAGCATCGCCATCCGGCCCGCCGCCTTCTTCTCGTCCGGCGTCGCGTCGACCAGGCCGAGCGCCTTCTGCTGGTTCGGCCAGATCAGGAACCAGACGTTGAAGGCCATGATCAGGCCGAGCCACATGCCGATGCCGATGGCGCGATGCTGGGGCACGCCCTCGGCCCCGCCGAGCATCAGCGCCTGGCCGATGTAGCCGTTCATGTAGGCGAGCAGGAGGCCGGTCGCCACGGTGGCGAGCGCGGCGTAGCGGAACCAGAAGAGCGCGGTCGGCGCGATCACCTTGGACACCGCCGGCTTCTGCTCGTCCGGGATCTTCGGCATCGAGGGGATTTGGACGAAATTGAAGTACCAGAGGAGGCCGATCCACATCACGCCGGACAGCACGTGCAGCCAGCGCATGAAGAACGTCCAGTAGCCGTAGTCGAAGGCTGCCGGCCGGACCAGCAGCCAGAAGATGATCGCCGCCAGCACGAAGCCGGCAATCACCGCTCTCTCAAGTTTCTCGAGGACCGAAGTCATGTGGCATCCCTCCCGGTAATGGGGCATCCCAGGGTTTGATTTGCCTAAGCAGTGTAACCCAACATCTAGTCTCACGCCAGGGTGAGGCGCGCCGCAGCTTCGCCCGAACGGATCGCCCCTTCAAGGGTTCCCGGCAGGCCGGTCCTAATCCAGTCCCCGGCGAGCACGAGGTTGGCCAAGCTGGTCCGCGCGGGCGGGCGCAGGCGTTCCATCGCCGGCGTCGCCGCGATCGTCGCGCGGCGCTCCTTGACGATGCGCCAGGGCGGCATGGGTTCGGCGAGATCGAAGGCGCAGGCCATCTCCGGCCAGAAGCGGGCGGCCAGCGCCTCCGGCGGGTCGGCCAGCAGGCGGTCGGCCGCGCTCACGGTGGCCGAGATCACGTCGCCCCGCCAGAGCGCCCACTGCGCGAGACCGCCGGTGAGTCCGATCAGCCGCGGCGTCAGCGCTCTGGCGACAACTCCGAAATGGGCGTTGACGATGGCGCGGGACTCCGACGGGACCGCGAGGCCGGGCAGGAGAGGGGCGGCGGCTGTCGGCGGCAGTGCCAGAATCACCCGGTCGTCGTTGCCGAGGTCGATCCGGTCGGCGGCAAATGTGAGCGCCTGCGCACGGCCGCCGCCGATCTCGACGCGCGCCAGACGCCGGCCGCAGACGAGACGATCGCCGAGGCGCGCCGCGGCCGGCTCGACCAGCGCATCGCCGATGCCGGTGCGCGCGATCCACGCCCGGCAGGCGCGCTCGGTCGTAAGCCGGCCGAAGACCGACGCAAGCCCCCGCCACGAGGCTTCGCCGGGTTCGGTGTTGAGGGCGGCGAGCGCCACTGGACGAAAGGCGGAGATCAGCCCCCCCGGTGTCGGGCGCACGGTCCACCTGCGACCGCTTTCGAGATCGATGAAGGGGTAGGCGGCCGGTGCCATCTCGATCATCCGGTCGCGGGCGCCGAGCCGGTCGAGATAGGCGAGCGCCCGGCGATTGGCGCCGAGAAGGAGGTGCGTCCCGGTATCGATCCGCCGGTCGAGCTGGGGATCGTGGTAGGTCCGGCATCGTCCACCCGGCACCGGTGCCGCCTCGTGCACACGGACATCGACGCCGGCCTCCAGCAGCGCGACCGCCGCGCTCAGGCCGGCGATCCCGGCGCCGACGACATGGACCGTCACCGGGCGAGTCCGAACCGGCAGGCGAGCACGATGGCGATCGCCTCGAGCGTGCCGAGCTTGGGCCGCTCTTCGGCCGGAAGCCGGTCGAGGAGGCGGCGATAAAGGCGAAGCATGGCGAGACCGGGCCACAGGCGCCGGCGGTCCGACCGCGCCGCGCTCGACTCCGCCTGATCGTAGAGAGCCTGGGCGCGGGCGGCGAGCCATGCCTTGGCGTCGGCGAGGCGGGGATCGGCGAGAATCGCCCCGAGGTCGTCGCTCCGCATCGCGGCGGCGGCAAGTGCTTCCCGCGGCAGGTAGAGTCGGCCACGCGCCGCGTCTTCCTGGACATCGCGGAGAATGTTGGTGAACTGGAGCGCCGTGCCGCCCGAAAAGGCGAAGTCGGCGGCGGCATCGTCATTGCAGCCGAAGATGGCGACGGCGATGCGCCCGACCGCACCGGCCACCCGACGGCAGTAGAGATCGAGCGTCGGCAGGTCGGGGGCATGGAGCGGCGCCGTCACATCGGTATCGAGCCCGTCCAGCACCATCTCGAACCACGCCCCGTCGAGGCGGTGGCGGCGGATCGCGCGCGCCATCTCGGTGCCGTCATCGGCGGCGAACACTTGGTCGAGGTGCCGGCGCGCGGCAGCGAGCCCGGCGCGGCGGATCTCCGCCGGAAGGTCGGCATCGGCGATGTCGTCGACCGTTCGGCACCAGCCGTAGACCGCGAACATGGCGCGGCGCTGAGCCCGTGGCATCAGCCGCATCGCCCAGTAGAAGCTGCTGCGGCGCGCCTCGTTCATCGCCTGACGATCCAGCGAAGCCCGCCGGCAAGGGCGGCTCCGACATAGCCGAGGATCGATAGGCGGACGCGACCCGCCAGCGGGTCGCGGCGGCGGAGCCGGCGTGCCAGGCGCTCGGCGACGGCGAAGGTGATCGCCGCCTGGAGTGCCAGGCGCCGGTCGGCGATCTGCCGGCTGAGCGGCCTCGCCTGGATCAGGAGCTCGTCGACGCGGTCGAGGGCACGGTCGAGGACGCGGCGGAGCGCAGGCAGGGTCCGGCGCTCGCCGAGATCGGTGACCGCGGCGCCTTCGGCCTCCATCCACGACATCGGCAGGTAGACGCGGTCGAGGGCGAGAAAATCCTCACTGCAGTCCTGCAGGTGGTTGAGGACCTGGAGCGCCGTGCAGAGCGCGTCGGACGCAGGCCGAGGCTCCAGCTGCTCACCGTGCAGGTCGAGCAGGAAGCGGCCGACCGGAACCGCCGAAAAGCGGCAATACAGCAGAACCTCGCTCCAGTCGCGATAGCGGGTCCTGCTCACGTCCCAGCGGAAGGCCTGCAGGAGTTGCTGCAGCGGGGCGTTGTCGGGGTCGCCCTGGCCGATCACATCGAGGCGGTGGAGCTTCTCCTCTTGTGCAAGGGCCGGATCGTCGGCGATGTCGTCGGCAACGCGGGCGGCCCGGTAGAAGGCCATGACCGCTTGGCGTCGTTCCGGCGAGAGAAAGCGTGCGGCGACCGGGAAGTTCTCGGTTGCCGCCGACTTTCCCGACCTCGTCGCCGACGCCGGCTTCATGGCTTATCGTCGCTCGCGGACGGCGAGATACCAGACATAACTGGCGACCTGGATCGCCAGCGCCCCGGCAAAGGCAGCACGATAACCGTCCGGATGGTAGCCTCCGTCGGGTCCAGGCGGCCATAGGTCGATGATCCCGCCCACCAGGTACTGGGAGGCGAAGGCCAGCACGAAGGCGACGAGGTTGAGCGCAGTCGAGGCGCGGCCGGCGAGCGCGATGCCGAAATGCTCGGCGAACTTGGCGTGGACGACGATCGCGACCTGTCCGGTCATGCCGTAGAGGAGGACCAGGAGGATGAGGGCATCGGTCGTCCAGCCGAGGACCATCACCGCCTGGACGCCGAGGAACGGCAGGACGGCGAAGGTGAGGACGGTGAGCGTGTCGATGCCGCGCCGGCCGAGCCAGGTGGCAAGCGTGCCGATGCCGGCGACGCCGATGCCGAAACCAAGTGAGCAGACCATCAGGTAGTTCGCCGCCTCGACGCGCGTGAGGCCGCCGACGTCGATGAGCCAGGGGCCGAGCCACAGCGACTGGACGGCAAGCGCGACCGCATTGGTGGTGGAGACGAGAGGGGTCACCTTCCAGAACAGACGGTCGCGCACGACGCCGGCGAGGCCGCGAAGCTGTTCCGGCAGGGTCTCGATCCGCCCGCCACCGCCGCGCTCCGGCACGATGAGGTGGATGGCGGCGGCGACCGCCAGCATGACCGCCCCGAGAAGCGCAAAGGTCGGCCGCCAGCCGATCGCCTGCACCAGGAGGCTGGTCGGGGTCGCCGCCAGGATCGCGCCCAGCGCGCCGACCGCCATGTAGCAGCCGTTCCCCATCGGCACCTTGTCGCGCGGCAGCCAGAGCGCGACGGTCTTGAATCCTGCCATCAGCCCGCCGGCGAGCCCGAGGCCGATCAGCGCGCGTGAGAGAGTCAGCGTCAGCTCGTCCTCGGCAAGCGCGAAGCCAAGGCAGCCGAACGCCGTGAAGACGAAGAGACCTGCCTGGGTGCGACGGGGGCCGTAGCGGTCGAGCAGCAGCCCGACCGGGAGCTGCATCGCTGCGTAGGTGAAGAAATAGGCCGAAGTCAGGAGCCCGAGGCCCGACGCGGTGAGGCCGAGCTCGCGCACGAGATCGGGGGCGACGACGGCGTTCACCGAGCGGAGCAGCCAGGTCATCACGTACCCGGCTGCGAACGGTACGAGCACCTGCAGCACGATGCGTGGCAGCGAGAGCGCTGGCGTCATCCCAGCTCGATCCGGTCGGCCAGGGGCTCGCCACGGCGGAAGCGGTCGATGTTGGCGAAGATGTCCGTCATCTTGAGGCGCATCGCCTCGACGGTGCCGGGCGCATGGTGGGGCGTCATCACAACGTTGCGAAACCCGGCGAGCGGCGAAGGCGAGGGCGGCGGCTCGACTTCGAAGGTGTCGAGCCCGGCGCCGCCGAGATGACCGCTCCTGAGCGCGTCTACCAACGCCGGTTCGGAGACCACGGGCCCCCGGGCGCAGTTGATGAGGAAGGCGCCTTGCTTCATGCGCCTGAACGCCGCCGCGTCGATCATGTGCCTCGTGAGGTCGGTCAGGGGCACATGGAGGGTGACGATGTCGCTCCGTGCCAGGAGCTCGTCGAACCGGACGCGCGCCACCTTGAGCTGGCGCTCGATCGCCGCCGGCATCTCCAGGATGTCGTGGTAGAGCGTCGTCGTCCCGAACACGGTCAGCAGCCGCGCCAGCTCCTTGCCGATGCGCCCGAGGCCGACGATGCCGACCGTGGCGGCGCTCAACTGGTGCGACTCCGCCCTGAGGTCGTTGGCATGCCAGCGCCCCTGGCGCAGCTCGGCATCGACGAAGGTCAACCGCTTGCCGACGGCGAGCATCATCATCAGCGTGTGCTCGGCGACGCCGACCGAGGTGCCGCCAGGCGCGATGGCGAGCGCGATCTGACGCTCGCGGAGCGCGTCGGTGTCGACCGTGTCGTGGTAACCGACGCCCTGGTGATGGACCAGCCGGAGCCGCTTGCCGGCCTCGATGTACCTCCGGTCGAGCCGGAGCCCGCCGACGATGACGGCATCGCAGTCGGAGATCTTGGCCAGACGCTCCTCGACCGATCCGGTTTCCAGCGTCACGATCTCGATCCCCGGCACGCACGAGCCGCGGACGAGGTCGTAGAGATCCGGACCGCCGTGGTTGAAATAGAGGACCTTCATCGGCGCCGACTCAGTCGACATACCGAACGCCGCCGCGGGCCGTGGCCTGTTCCTCGCTCCAGAAGGAGCGCGTCTTGCCGGCGGCTGACGCCATGATCGCCTCCATCTCCGCTTCCTTCTTCTTCACCGCCTCCAGGCGCTCGGCGACGGCTTCGGCCTCGAGGCGCGGTACGACAATGACGCCATCGCGGTCGCCGACGACGATGTCGCCGGGCGCAACGGCGACGCCGCCGCAGGTGATCGGCAGGTTGACCGTGCCCGGCCCGTTCTTGAACGCCGAATTCGGATTGTGGCCGATCGCGAAGATCGGGAGCCCGACCTTGAGGAGGCCGGGCATGTCGCGCACGAGGCCGTCCGTCACCAGCGCCCGAACCCCGCGCAGCTTCGCGCCGGTCGCCCAGAGGTCGCCGATGATGCCCGCCGCTTCCTGGCCTTGCGTGCCGACGACGATGACGTCGCCGGGCTGGACGAAGCCGAGGGCGGCCATGACCGCGAGATTGTCCATCGCCGGGCAGAAGGCGGTGACGGCGACGCCGGTGAAGCTCATCTGCGGATCGATCGGCTTGACCCGATAGCTCATCGCCCCGGCGCCGCTCGTGGCATCGGTGACGAAACCCGTCGGCAAACCGGCGAAGC
The DNA here is from genome assembly GCA_009694025.1 of Alphaproteobacteria bacterium. GTDB lineage: Bacteria > Pseudomonadota > Alphaproteobacteria > SHVZ01 > SHVZ01 > SHVZ01. The sequence continues at coordinate 30,449 of SHVZ01000011.1, forward strand.
GGGCGACAAGGGCAGCGGACGGGCGCTCGATGCGCCGCCGCACGGTGAGCGCGACCGGATCGCCGATCATGGGGAGCTCCTTCGAGGTCGGACGGCTTTTGAAGGGACGAGTTACGGGAGGGCCGGCATTATGGCACTGGCGGCGGCCGCCGGGCGAGGCGTGTCGCCGATTCCGGGTTCACCGCGAATTTCGGCATCCTGCCGGCCAACGCCGCCGCCGCCTGCTCAACCGTGTCGGCGGCCTGGGAGGCGGTCCCCTCCGGCGTCATGCCGCCGATATGCGGGGTGGCGAGAACCTTGGGGTGGCGGCCGAGGACTAGCGGCGGCGTGTCGTCCGGTGGCGCGCGGCCGACGTCGAGGGCGGCGCCGGCGATCCAGTTCTCGTCGAGGGCGCGTTTCAGATCGTCCTCGTCAACGAGACCGCCGCGGGAGTGGTTGAGGAAGAAGGCGCTCGGCTTCATTCGCCGGAAAACCTGGGCGTTCATCAGCTTCTCGGTCTTCGGCGAATGGATGACGAGGCAGAGCAGGAAATCGGATTCCGTCGCAAGCCGGTCGAGCTCGACCCGGTCATACGCGGACGGAATGTTCGCCTGCGGGTCGGTGACCAGCACCCGCATCCCCATGAACGACAGAAGTTCGGCCATGCGCCTGCCGAGATTGCCGAACCCGGCGATGCCGGCGGTACGGCCGGCGAGCTGGACGCCCGGGCGTTGCGGCGGCACGATTCCGGAGCGGTAGCGGCGATGTGGCGGCTCATGCCGCGGCCGAGGTCGATCATCTGGCCGAGGATCAGCTCGGTCACCGCGGCGATGAAGCCGGGGCCGGCGCGGGTGATCAGCACGCCGGCGGATGACGCGGCAGGGACGTCGATGTTGCGGATGTCCATGGCGGCACGGTGGACGGCGACCAGGCGCGGGAGACTGGTGAACAGCCGCGCGTCCCCGGGGACGGCGCGGTCGAGGACGATGACGTCGGCATCGGCAGCGAGTCGGACCAGCTCGTCGACGGTGAGCGGCGCATCGCCGCCATGAACCACGAGGTCGCCGAGAGCGCTGAGTCCGGCGACGGCGGAGTCGCCGTACTTGTCCCGTCGGTCGAGCCGCGTGTGCGTGAGGACGATGCGGGCCATGGCCGGGTTCCACCGATGTTCTTGTGCGAACTGGCCCATGGTGCCATACAGTCGCCCCGACCTCGCAAGCGGATCGTCGATGCGCGCAACTCTTCTTCGTCTCGCCCTCGCCACCGCGGTATTGGCGTCGGCGCCCGGCCATGCCGCCGATGTCGATTTTTCGACCTGGCTGAAACAGTTTCGCACCGAAGCGGCCGAGCGCGGCATCCGCGCCGATACCCTCGATCGCGCTCTTGCGGGCATCCAGCCGATTCCCCGCGTGATCGAGCTCGACCGCCGCCAGCCGGAGACGACGCTCACCTTCGATCAGTACATCGAGCGTGTGATCAACGATCGCCGTGTCGATACCGGCCGCCAGATGCTGGTGACCCACAAGGAGCTGCTCGACAAGGTCTCGACCCGGTTCCGGGTGCAGCCGCGTTTCATCGTGGCGCTGTGGGCGATCGAGACCGATTTCGGCCGTATCACCGGCGACTTCCCGATTTTCGCCGCGCTGGCGACGCTCGCCTATGACGGCCGACGTTCCGCCTTCTTCCGGGGCGAGCTTCTAAACGCACTTCGTATGGTCGATCGCGGTCTCGCCGACCCGCAGCGCATGCGAGGATCCTGGGCCGGCGCCATGGGCCAGAGCCAGTTCATGCCGTCGAGCTTCCTCAGCTACGCCATCGATTACGACGGCGACGGCAAACCCGACCTCTGGGGCTCGCTGCCGGATGTCTTCGCCTCGATCGCCAACTACCTGTCGAAGAGCGGTTGGCAGGGTGGCGAGACCTGGGGACGGGAAGTCCGCCTGCCGCCGTCGGTGGACCGCGACCAGCTCGACATCAAGATCGACAAGACGATTGCCGAGTGGACGGCCCTGGGTGTCAGGCGCGCCGATGGCAGCGAGCTGCCAGGGCGTGGCGAGCTGATGGCGTCGATCGTCCAGCCCGCCGGCGCGCGGGGGCCGAGCTATCTCGTCTATGCCAACTACAAGACCATCATGCGCTGGAATCGCTCGCTCTACTTCGCGACGGCGGTCGGACAACTTGCGGATCGTCTCGGCGGCGGTTAGATTACCAAATATTGTTGAACTAACAGGGCGGCCCCCAAGATGATGCGGACGGCGTGGTCCCTCCCGATGCTGGGGACGCTCGTGGCGGTGTTGCTGTTGCCGGGGTGCACCAGCATCCAGCTCGTCTCGCATGCGGCGAAGACAGTCGGCGAGCAGACCGGGGTCACGACCAGGCCCAAGGGCCTCTACAAGGTCGGCGATGCCTATCAGATCAATGGGATCTGGTATCATCCTAAAGTTGACTATGAGTACGACGAGACGGGCATCGCCTCGTGGTACGGCGAGCAGTTCCACGCCAAGCTGACCGCCAACGGCGAGATCTACGACATGAACGACCTGACCGCCGCGCATCGCACGCTGCCGATGCCGAGCCTGGTCCGGGTGACGAACCTAGAGAACGGCCGCTCGATGGTGGTCCGCATCAACGACCGAGGTCCGTTCGTCGCCGGCCGCATCATCGATCTCTCGCGCCGGTCGGCACAGCTTCTGGGCGTGGACCGGGCCGGAACCGCCAAGGTCCGCGTCCAGATCCTTGCCGATGAGAGCCGCAGCATCGCCGAGGCGCTGACCCAAGGCCGGCCGGAACCGGCCACGGTCGTGGCGTCGGCCGAGACGACGGCGACGGACGCGATGCAGGTCCGGCCGGACGTGCCCAACGCCTCGCCGCGGGCCATGGTCGCGGTCCAGGCCCTGCCGTTGTCGGGATCGGCCCAGGTGCCGCGGGTCGCGCCAAACGCCGCACCGGCGTCCGGCGTCACCGCCGACGTCGCCAAGGCCGCGGCCGAACGCCAGGTTGCCGCCCTTCAGCCGATCCAGCCGGTAGTGACCACCGTACCCGTCGTCCCGACCGAGATCTTTGTCCAGGCCGGCGCCTTCCAGAACGTCAACAACGCCGTCCGGCTATCGGCTCAACTGGCCGAGGTCGGGCGCGCGACCGTTGCGCCGAGGCCGATCCGTGGCCAATTGCTTTACCGGGTGCGGTTCGGCCCGTTCGCCAGCGTCGAAGAGGCCGACCGCACCCTTGCCCGCGTCATCCAGGCGGGCTATCCCGATGCGCGGGTGATCGTCGATCAATGATGAGGGGTCACGCCATGATCCGCCGTCTACTTCTCGCCGCCGCCTTCGTCGCCGGTGCTGCGCCAGGGCTCGCCCAGACCATCGAGACTCAGGCGCGCCAGGCCTTCATCGTCGACATGAAGACCGGAACGGTGCTGCTCGAGCAGAATGCCGACGAGCTGATGCCGCCCTCGTCGATGAGCAAGATGATGACCGTCCACATGCTGTTCGAGAAGCTGCAGAAGGGCGACGTCAAGCTGACCGACGAGTTCGCGGTGAGCGAGCGCGCCTGGCGGATCCAGGGCTCCAAGATGTTCGTGCCGCTCGGCGGGCGCATCAAGGTCGAGGATCTGATCCGTGGCATCGTCATCCAGTCCGGGAACGATGCCTGCATCGTCGTCGCCGAGGCACTGGCCGGCAGCGAGGAGGCCTTCGCCGAGCAGATGACCAAGCGGGCACGCGAACTCGGTCTCACCAAGACGGTGTTCAAGAACTCCAGCGGTTGGCCGCATCCCGAGCACGTGACGACCGCGCGCGAGTTGGCGATGATCGCCAAGCACACGATCGAGGAGTTCCCCGACTACTACGGCTATTACTCGGAGATCAACTTCACCTTCAACGGCATCAAGCAGGGCAACCGCAACCCGCTGCTCTACAAGGCGCTCGGCGCCGACGGACTCAAGACCGGGCACACCGAGGCGGGCGGCTACGGCCTGGCCGCGTCCGTCAAACGGGGTGAACGGCGCATCATCATGGTGGTCAACGGGATCATGCTGCCCAACAGCCCCGCCGGGCTCAGGGCACGGGCGCAGGAGACCGAGAGCCTGATCGACTGGGCCTTCCGCGAATTCGAGAACTACAGCCTGTTCAAGGCGGGCGATGCGGTACAGACCTCCGGCGTCTGGCTCGGCGATGCCAAGACGGTGCCGCTGACGGCCCGCGACGACCTGGTGGTGACGCTGCCCCGGCGCGCGCGCCAGGGGATGAAGGTGACGGCGGTGTTCCAGGAGCCGATCCCGGCCCCGATCCTGAAGGGTCAGACGGTCGGCAAGCTGGTGGTCGCCGCCCCAGGCGTGCCGACGCGCGAGCTGCCGCTGATCGCCGGAGAGTCGGTCGGCCAGCTCGGTCCCGCCGGCCGCATCGCCTCCGCCGTCTCCTATCTGATCTTCGGCGCGCAGAAGTGACCGGTACCGCTCGCTTCGTCACCTTCGAGGGCGGCGAAGGGGCGGGCAAGTCCACTCAGATCAAGCGGCTCGGCGAGCGCCTCGCTGTGACAACCATTGCCCATATGACGACGCGCGAGCCCGGTGGCTCGCCCGGCGCCGAGGCCATCCGCCGTCTTCTCGTCGCCGGCGACACCAGCCGCTGGGAGCCGCTGACCGAGGCCCTCCTGATGCTGGCGGCCCGCCGCGATCACTGGCTCTCGACGATCGCGCCGGCGCTCGACCGGGGGAAATGGGTGCTGTCCGACCGTTTCCACGACTCCACCGTCGCCTATCAGGGCCATGGCCGCGGCGTGCCGCTGGACGCGCTGGAAAGCCTGCGACGCCTGATCCTCGGCGATCGCCGTCCCGACCTGACCCTGATCCTCGATCTGCCGGTGGCGGAGGGGCTCGAACGGGCCCGGGCGCGGATGAAAGGCTTCGCAACCGGCGAGGACCGCTTCGAGCGCATGGACTCGGGCTTCCATGAGCGCATGCGTGCCGGCTTCCTCGCCATCGCCCGGGCCGAGCCCACACGATGCGTCGTCATCGACGCCCGGCCCGACGCCGACGCCGTGCATGCGGCGATCGTCGCGGCGGTTTCCGCGCGCCTCGGCGTCGCCCTGTGACCGGCAAGCGCGCCGAGCCGGAAGAGAAGCGCCCGCATCCGCGCCTGGGGCCGCCGCTGCTCGGCCACGAGGCGGCGGAAGCGCAGATGGTCGAAGCGGCCCGCTCCGGCCGGCTCGCCCACGCCTGGCTGATCGAGGGGCCGCGCGGCATCGGCAAGGCGACGCTGGCCTTCCGCTTCGCCCGCTTCCTCCTCGCCGGCGCCAATGGCGGGGAGGGGGGCGGGCTCTTCGCCGAGGCGGCGCCCGGCCTCGACGTCGATCCGAGCAGTCGCGCCGCACAGCTCGTCGCCGCCGGCAGCCATCCGGACCTCTTTGCAATCGAACGCGGCTACGACGAAAAGACCAAGCGACTCCGCAAGGTCATCATCGCCGAAGACGCGCGCGAGATCGCCGAAAAGATGCACCTGACTCCGGCGGAAGGTGGTTGGCGGGTCGCCATCGTCGATGCGGTCGACGACCTCAATTCACAGGCGGCGAACGGCCTCCTGAAGATCCTGGAGGAGCCGCCGAAGCGCGCCGTCCTCCTGCTCGTCTATCACGGCGCCGGGCGCATCCTGCCGACGATCCGCTCGCGTTGCCGGCGCCTGCTGCTGAAGCCGCTGGAGGCAGGTGTCCTCGACCGGCTGCTGTCGACCCACGCGCCGGACCTGCCGGCGGAGGAGCGCGCGCCGCTCGCCAGGCTCGCCCGCGGCAGCTTGGGCCGCGCCCTCGACCTCATCGACGCCGGCGGTCTCGGCCTCTACCGGCAGGTGTTCCAACTCGCGAGTGCGACCGCCGCCGACGCCGTCCAGATGCAGAGCTTCGCCGACAAGCTGGCCAGGAAAGGCGCCGAGGCGGCCTATCTCGCCGCCGTCGACATGCACGTCGACCTCCTGTCGCGGCTCGCCCGCGCCGCCGCCGACCCGAGGCCGCCGGCGGAAGTCGTTCCCGGCGAGGCGGCGGCGATCAAGCGCCTGGCCGGCCGCCGCAGCCTTGATCGATGGCGCGAGCTATGGGAGAACAGCCGCCGTCTGGTCCAGCGCTCCGAGGCCGTCAATCTCGACCGAAAGCAGGTCCTGTTGACCCTTCTTCTGGCCCTGGACGACGATCGCCTCCTCGCCCAGTTCTAGGAGTGACGGCCGATGGCCGCGGCCAAACGCTACTATCTGACGACGCCTATCTACTACGTGAACGACGCGCCGCATATCGGGCACGCGTACACCTCGCTCGCCTGCGACGCGCTGGCGCGCTTCAAGCGGCTCGACGGCTTCGAGGTCAAGTTCCTGACCGGCACCGACGAGCACGGCCAGAAGGTGGCGAAGGCGGCGGAAGCCGCCGGCGTCGACCCGCAGACCCACACCGACCGGGTGAGCCAGCACTTCCGCGATCTCTCGCCGGTGATGAACTACTCGAACGACGACTTCATCCGCACCACCGAGCCGCGCCACGCGCGCGCCTGCCAGGAGCTGTGGAAACGGATGAAGGCCAACGGCCACATCTACCTCGGCCGCTTCGCCGGCTGGTATGCCGTGCGCGACGAGGCCTTCTACGACGAGAGCGAGCTGGTCGACGGCAAGGCGCCGACCGGCGCCGAGGTCGAGTGGTTCGAGGAGGAGAACTACTTCTTCGATCTCTCGAAGTGGCAGCAGCCGCTGCTCGACTTCTACGAGGCCAATCCGCGCTTCCTCGCGCCGCGCACACGGAGGAACGAGATCGTCAGCTTCGTCTCCTCGGGCCTTCGCGATCTCTCGATCTCGCGCACCAGCTTCAAATGGGGCGTGCCGGTCCCCGACGATCCCAAGCACATCATGTACGTCTGGATCGACGCGCTGACCAACTACATGAGCGCCGCCGGTTTTCCGGAAGAGTCCGGCGACTACGCCAGGTTCTGGCCGGCCGACCTGCACATGGTCGGCAAGGACATCATCCGCTTCCACACGGTCTACTGGCCGGCGTTCCTCATGGCCGCAGGCCTGACGCCGCCGAAACGCGTCTTCGCCCATGGCTGGTGGACCAACGAGGGGCAGAAGATGTCGAAGTCCCTCAACAACTTCATCACGCCGCAGGATCTGATCGGCCGCTACGGGCTCGACCCGGTGCGCTACTTCCTCTTGCGCGAGCTGCCCTTCGGTCAGGATGGCAATTTCAGCCACCAGGCGATGATCCGGCGGATCAACACCGACCTCGCCAACGACCTCGGCAATCTGGCGCAGCGGGTGCTGACGCAGATCAACCGGAACTGCGAGGCCAAGGTACCCCAGGCCGGTGCGCTGACCGAGGCCGATGACAGGCTGCTCGCCGCCGCCCATGGGATGCTGGCCCGCGTGCGTGCCGAGTATGACGAGCAGCAGTTCCACCGCGCCCTCGAAGCGGAGTGGGAGGTGGTCGGCGCCGCCAACCGTTATGTCGACGAGCAGGCGCCCTGGGCGCTCAAGAAGACCGATCCGGCGCGGATGGCGACGGCGCTCTATGTGCTGGCGGAGACGATCCGGCACCTGGCGCTCCTGGCCCAGCCGGTGATGCCGCAGTCGTCGGCGCGCATGCTCGACCTCCTGGCCGTGCCTGAGGTTGCCCGGAGCTTCGCCGCGCTCGGGCCCTCGGGCGCCTTGAAGGCCGGGACGCCGCTGCCGAAGCCGGAGGGCATCTTCCCGCGCCATGTCGAGGACGGACCGGCGGCGAAGGCGGGCGGCTGATGCTGGTCGACAGCCACTGCCATCTCGACTTCCCGGAACTGTCGGCGGAGCTGGACGAGGTCGTCGCCCGGGCCAGGCGTGCCGGCATCGGGCTGATGGTCACCATCGGAACCAAGCTGACCGAGTTCGACCGGGTCAAGGCCATCGCCGAGCGCTATGACGACATCTATTGCTCGGTCGGCATCCATCCGCACGAGGCCGGCGCCGAGCCCGAGGCCGATGCCGAGCGCCTGGCGCGCCTCGCCGAGCACCCGAAGGTCGTCGCCGTCGGCGAGACCGGCCTCGACTATTATTACGACAAGAGCCCGAGGGACGCCCAGGCCCGGAGCTTCCGCGCCCACCTCGGCGCTGCGCGCCTGACCGGGCTTCCGGTCATCGTGCATACCCGCGACGCCGATCTCGATACCGGAACGATCCTGGCCGAAGAGATGGCGAAAGGGCCCTACACCGGCCTCATCCATTGCTTTACCGCCGGCCAGGAACTCGCTGAAAAAGCTGTTGACCTCGGTCTCTACATCTCCCTCTCCGGGATCGTGACGTTCAAGAGCGCCGCAGCACTCCATGCGGTTGCGGCGTGGGTGCCGGCCGACCGGCTGCTGGTCGAGACCGATGCGCCCTATCTGGCGCCGGTCCCGATGCGGGGAAAGCGCAACGAACCGGCCTTCGTCGTGCATACCGCCGCCAAGGTGGCGGACCTCCGCGGCGTTCCGGCCTCACATCTCGCCACGACCACCACCGACAACGTCCGGCGCCTGTTCAGAAAAATCCCCAGCGACGCCTTCTGCGCCACGTGAAGATCACCATTCTCGGCTGCGGCAGCTCGATGGGTGTGCCGGTGCTCGGCGAGGGCTGGGGCGACTGCGATCCGGCGGAGCCGAGGAACCGACGGCTTCGGGCGTCGATCCTGGTGGAGGAGGGGCCGACCCGGCTCCTGGTCGACACCTCGCCCGACCTCCGCCAGCAGCTTCTCGCGGCCGGGGTCACCGCCATCGACGCGATCCTCTATACCCATGCGCATGCCGACCACCTGCACGGCATCGACGACATCCGCGCGATCAACGTGGCGCTGAACGGGCCGCTCGATGCCTATGCCGATACGACCACCCTCGACATCATCCGCGATCGCTTCGGCTATGTGTTCCAGCCTCTGAAGGGCGACTACTACTACAAACCGACGCTGACGCCGCACGTCATCGACGGGCCGTTCCACGTCGGCGCGGTCGAGGTGCGGCCGTTCCGCCAGGATCACGGCTTCTCTCACAGCCTGGGTTTCCGCTTCGGCCGGGCCGCGTACTCCACAGATGTCTTGAATCTCGACGAGCAGGCCTTCGAGGTCCTGGCCGGGGTCGACCTCTGGATCGTCGATGCCTTCCGCCTGGAGCCGCATGAGACCCACACGCACCTGGCGCGGACGTTGGAATGGATCGAGCGCGTGCGGCCCAGGCGGGCGGTGCTGACACACATGTCGCAACGTGTGGACTACGCCCGGGTCAAGGCGATGGTGCCTGATCATGTCGAGCCGGCCTATGACGGGATGGTCATCGAGTGCCCCTAGGCACATCGGGGTGGGCGGCGGCGATCTAATGATGAAAAATTGATTGACTTACACTCACGCTCTGAGCTAACTTGCCGTACTCGTTCGCCTAGCCTTTTCGGAACCAAGGGATTGTCGCAGCGCCCTGACGATGTGGGTGCAAGGACAACAACCCTAAGGGCCGAGGAGCCTACAAGCGAACCTGATGGGTTCCCCATAGTCGCTGACACGGCTTGCGGGAAAAGTTTTTGGGATTGCAGTTGTTCAGACCATTTCCGGTGCGTCGTAGTGAGCTGTGGTTCGTTCAGACCAACTCAGTTCGCTCCGCTAGGCCCCCATTACCCGGATATGCACACATAAGTGCTGGGCCTCGGCGGAGCGGTGCTGAGGAGGTCGCATGCCCGGAAAGTCTCCCGTTCGCGTCGGCCGCGAGTTTCCGGTCGAAAGTGCTCATCTGGCGGAGGAAATTAACGCGAAGAGTCGCCTTCTTGAGGAGGGAACGCGTTCTATCCTCGCCCTCTTGGTCGTCACTGCAGTACTCGCGGGCGCCTTTGAACAGGTGCGGGTGTTGGCGGGCACAACGCTCGGACTCGTCATCGGATATTACTTTCGAGGGCGGTCTGACCGGAGATCTGGAGCATGGCTGACATTACCCACGATCTCGCGGACCCGCGGCCTCAGGACGCGGCCGAGGAAAAGAAGGACTCCGGCAGGAAGACGACGCGCGTCCAGCTCGAGCTGATGCCGCAGTCGATGGAACGGCTGAAGCGTCTGCGCGAGATGACGGAGGCCGTGTCCTATGCCGAAGTGCTGAAGAACGCGCTCCGGCTCTACGAAGCGCTGATCGAGGAGGCCGACGCCGGCAATAAGTTCCAAGTCCGTGCCAAGGACGGTAGCGTTACCAGCTACAAGATCTTCGGCAGCTGACCGGGCGCCGCACATGTCCACTCTCTACAATCGCGACTTCTATACCTGGACCCAGCAGCAGGCCGAGGCGCTGCGTCGGCTCAACGACCGCGGTGCGGTCGATGTCGACCACGTGGCGGAGGAGATCGAAGATTTGGGCCGTGCGCAGCGAAACGCCATCGAAGGGTATATGACTCAGATCCTCGTGCATCTGTTGAAGCTGAAACGCTCCCCGGCCGACGAGCCGCGCCAGGGCTGGATCGACGAGGTGGAGACGTGGCGGGTCGACCTCGCGGTTCGTCTCCGCCAGAACCCCGGATTGACGCCACAGATCGCCGCCATCTTCGCCGAAGCCTGGCCGACCGCCTGGAAGAAGGCCACCATCGCCCTCAAGCGGGACGGCATCGACCTCGGGCCGATGCCCGTGACATGCCCTTACGCGCTCGGCGAGGTTCAAGCGGAGGGTTGGCTTCCGCTCCGTCGAGAGAGCCGCTGAATCATCGTGAGCCGCGTGCTGTCCCTAGACTTAAATACGAAGACTATTTCGTAACTCCTTAAGATCTAAAGAACTAATAATTTTCCATAATATACATTATGCGATATTAAGGGGCGATGTTTCACTTGACATACCCAATCTAGGCTAACTATCTCCGCTCCCCTCTTGCGCTGACGCTCAGAGGTGGTCCCGGTTCCTGAGACAGTTTGGCGGCCTGGCTAAGGTGGATCGGGTTGGTATTTAGGCCGCCAGTTTCTCCATCATGGGCTCGCTAGCATAGACCTCGTCGGGCGTCCTGCCGGCGAACGCGGAGTGCGGCCGGTCGGCATTGTAGTATCCGATCCATCGGCTGATCCCGCTCATCGGTCACAACCTGCTGCAGGAGGCGCCGCGCGAATTCGCGGACGCGATCCTCGGGCTGGGCTGAAGGGCCTGCCGGCCTATAGTCAGGCCATGACCCGTAACATCGACCGCCTGATCGAGATCATGGCCCGGCTCCGCGCGCCCGAGGGCGGCTGCCCCTGGGACTTGGCCCAGACCTTCGCCACCATCGCCCCCTATACGGTCGAGGAAGCCTATGAGGTCGCCGACGCGATCGCGCGGGACGACCTCGCCGACCTCAAGGACGAGCTCGGCGACCTCCTGCTCCAGGTCGTCTTCCACGCGCGCATGGCCGAAGAGCAGGACGCCTTCGCCTTCGACGACGTCGCCGAGGCGATCGCCGACAAGATGATCCGCCGCCATCCCCATGTCTTCGGCGAGGCGGCCGAGCGCGACGTGGCGACCCAGACCGTCTCCTGGGAAGCGGCCAAAGCGGCCGAGCGCGCCGGAAAGTCGAGCCGAGGCGCCGCTTCCGCCCTCGCCGGCGTGGCACTCGCGCTTCCGGCGCTGATGCGCGCGGATAAGCTGCAGCGCCGGGCCGCCAGGGTCGGCTTCGACTGGCCGGAAGCCCGTCAGGTGCTCGACAAGATCGAGGAGGAGATAGGCGAGCTCCGCGCCGAGCTCGACGCCGGCGCCAGGCCGGACGCGGTCGAGGACGAGATCGGCGACCTCTTGTTCGCGCTGGCCAACCTCGCCCGCCATCTCGACATCGACCCCGAGGCGGCGCTCAGGCGTGGCAACGCCAAGTTCGAGCGGCGCTTCCGCGCGATCGAAGCGGCGCTCGCGGCCGAAGGCCGCCGCCCGGAGAATGCCAGTCTGGAGGAGATGGAGGAGCTGTGGCAGCGGGCGAAGGCCATCGAGCGCGGGCAATCCCCGGGCGCCGAAGATCGTTAGCAGGCACCCGGTTCCACCCGTCCCAGCCGCGCAGCCGGGGAACGGCGTCGACCTCGAGTCAGCTGGACTGCGGGCCGCCGCCGCCGACAGCGGCGACGGGCGACGGCTTGACCGCTTCGACCGGCGGTTTCCGCGGCATGGTCGGCGCGATTAGCGCCTCCACCTTTCGCGACGTCGGGGGCCCCACGGCATCCCGGGTGTAGTGCCGGCAGTTGCCCTCGAATGAGGCGCCGGGCTCGACCGCGATCGACTCCTGCATCACGTCGGCGACGACCTTCGCCGACTTGAGCAGAGTCACCTGGCGCGCCTTGATCTGGCCGGTGACCTTGCCGGCGATGCGGACGGTCTCGGCCTCGAGGGCTCCCTTCACCACCGCCGTCTCGCTGACGGTGATGCGACCGGAGCGGATGTCGCCGTCGACCGAACCGTCGATCTGGATGTCGCCGTCGCTCTCCAGATTGCCGGTGATGCGGAGATCCGCGCTGATGATCGATGGGACCGACGACTTCGAGCCGGAGGGTGTCCCATCGGCCTGCTTGCTGTTAGCCCTTGAAAACATCCTTGCCCGCTCTAAGAAACTTGTTCGGATCGCTGGGTTCGCCATTGACGAGGACCTCGTAGTGAACGTGAGGCCCGGTCGACCGTCCGGAAGAGCCAAGTAGACCGATCGTCTCCCGGAAGTCCACCTTCTGCCCACGCCGGACGTTGATCTTATACAAGTGACCGTAGCGCGTCTTCAGACCGTTGCCGTGGTCGATCTCGACCATGCGGCCGTACCGGCTCCGCCATCCGGCAACCACGACCGTCCCGGGCGCGGTCGCCATCACCGGTGTCCGGATCGGCGCCGACAGGTCCAAACCGTAGTGCATCGCGGCTTGCCCGGTAAAGGGATCGGAGCGGGCGCCGAAGTTGCTCATCAACGCGAAGGAGTCGAGGGGGGCGAACAGCGGGATGGACCGCAGGGCGCCATGGATCTGATCGAGGCGGCGGAGCTGGGCGCCGAGCGAGAACGACATCGCCTCGAGGTTGGTCGTGACGTCACCCGACGATGGCGCCAAGTCGCGGAACAGCGGCACAAACGGGCCACCCTTCCCGCCGCCGGTCCGGGCGCTGCGCGGCGGCGGCCCGTCCTTGGGAAGGAGGGCGTCGAGGTTGAGGCCAGTGCGGCTGACGATCTTCTGCACCTCGGAGAGGTCGGCCCGGGTGCGATCGCTCAGCTTCGCCATGACCTCGCGATGAACGCGCTGGAGCTCGGTGATGCGGCCCTCGAGGTCGCGGACGCGGATCTGGGCGGTCTGGCCGTCTTCCTGCATCCGGTCGCGCTGCACCAAGGCCGTCTGCAGCTCGTTCCGGGCGCCCTCGAGCTGGGCCGTCCGGGCCGTCGAGATCCTGAGCTCGCTCTGGAGCTGCGCCATCCGCCGAGAAAGCGCCGACCGCTGAGCCGCGATCTCCTCTTTCTCGGCCTCGATCGAGGCGAGCTGGCCGCGGAGGCCGGAGATGTGCCGTTCGAGCGAGCCGTTTTCGCCCCACATGCTGCGGACGGTCTGCTCGAGTTCGGACATCTTCTCGGCGACTGCCTGGCGGGTCGGGGCGACCTTGGTCCGTTCGACCTCCGACTGACGGAGCTGGGTCTCCGTCAACTTGAGATCCTGGCGCAGGTGCTCGTTCTGGTCGAAGAGGCGCCGGAGGTGGCCCTGCTTGGATTCGAGGTCGCGGGTGATGGCCATGACGGCGAGCTGGTGGTTCGCCATCTGGTTCAAGAGGTCGCGATAGGCGTCGTGGGCCTGGTCGAGCGCGGCCGTGCGGGTGTCGAGCACGCGGCTGATCTCGAAATAGCTGGTCGAGGCGAAGCTCATCCAGCCGGCCGTCACCGCCCAGACGGCGAGCGCGATCAGCTGCGCGCGCCGGGAAATGCGCAGGCACCGGGTCGTCCGGTCGCTCCGGAAGATGATTTCTCGGTCGACGATCCAGCCGCTGGCAATGGCCTGGAGACGTTGCAACCAGAGGCGTCGGCTGTGAAATCTGTCCAACGTCTGGGCCTGCTCCTCGTCGGTTGCCACGGCGGCGAGGCCTTGATCCCGGCGAACGGCTCAGACCGGCATGGTTGCCTTGGTCGAAGCCCCCCTTCGCCCGCGTCAGGTCCGTCCCCCCAATATCGCCCGTTCCGGGTCTCCTTAGGGCGGCACCCTAACCTCGTCCCCCGCAGCGTGCAACCCTGAACGATCAGGCGAATCTGGTATCTTATGGTTATGGACCAAGGCCCCAAACCCAAGTTCGAAGATCTTCAGGCGATGGCCAAGACGTTGATTCATTGGCTCGATGTCGCGGAGACCGCCGACCTGATGAAGGAGATCGGGATTCTCCCTCGGTCCAAGGAGAAGATCGACAAGAACTATGACCGGCGGGCCCAGGCCTTCGCCAAGCATGCTCTTCCCGCCCAGGTCGTCAGACTCAAGGCCGAGTCGCCGATGGGCTCCCTCCACATCTTTTCGGAGATCTATGACAACGGCTTCCTCCGGGCCGACCCCTGGCGCTGGTGGTTCGCCTGGATCGCCCTCGAGCTGATCGCCAAGACCGGTCCGGACCCGACCGGCAGCCATATCAAGACGTTCCTCAAGGACAGCGAAACCCACCCGCTGACCGACGAGAGTGCCGCCCGCTGGCTCGCCTGCAACCCGCTCCGGGTCCGCTACTGGAACCGCGGGATCGAGCGCGACTTCGTGCTGGCCCAGACCCATCACGCCTCGACCACGGCCAATGCCGCCGTCAAGGCCGAGCGCCACCTGGCGCTGGCCTTGAAGAAGCCGATCGAGGTCTTGAAGGACGCCCTCTTGGAGGAGGCCGCCGAGGTCTCTGGGGCGCTGACCATGCGGATCGACGAACGGGTGCGCCGCAACCTCAAGAGCCAGCCGGCTACTCGAACCTGAGCGCCTCGATCGGGTCGAGTTCCGAGGCCTTCTTCGCCGGGTAGAAGCCGAAGAAGATACCGACCGCGCCAGAGAACACGAAGGCGATCAGGATCGCCCAGGGCTCGATCAGGGTCGGCCAGCCGGCGTACCCGGCGATGGCGATCGAGCCGGCAACGCCGAGGACGATGCCGACGGTGCCGCCGATCAGGGACAGGGTCACCGCCTCGACCAGGAACTGGACCAGGATGTCGCGGCCGCGGGCGCCGACCGCCATGCGCAGGCCGATCTCGCGGGTCCGCTCGGTGACGCTGACCAGCATGATGTTCATGATGCCGATGCCCCCGACGATCAGCGACACCGAGGCGACCGCAAGCAGAAGAAGCGACAGGATGCGCGAGGAGGCCTCTCTCGTTTCCATGATGTCGGCGAGGTTACGGATGTTGACGTCGTCATCGTCGCGGGCCTGAAGCCTGTGGCGCTGGCGCAGCAGGTCGCGGATCTGCTCCTCGGCGTCCTTCATCGACTCGCCCTCCACCACCTTCACCATGACCGAGCCGACGGCCCGCGCCCGCGTGCCGGAGAATCCGAGCAGGCGCCGCTTCGCCGTCGTCATCGGGGTCAGCAGCACGTCGTCCTGGTCCGACCCCTGGGTCGACTGGCCTTTCTTGTCGAGGACGCCGATGATGGTGAACGGGACGTGACGGATGCGGATCACCTGGCCGATCGGATCGCCGTCGCCGAACAGCTTCTCCGCCACCGTCTTGCCGATGAGCGTGACCTTGGAGGCCGCCGACATCTCCTCCGGCGTGAACGGCCGCCCGTCGGCGATGTTCCACTCGCGGGCGACGAGGTAGTCGGGAGTGACGCCGAGCGCCCAGCTCGACCAGTTCTGATTGCCGAACACGATCTGGACCTGACCGCGCACCACCGGTGCCGCCACCTCGATGATCGGCAGCTCCTTGGCGATCGCCGCCGCGTCGTCCTCGGTCAAGGTCGGCCGGGTGCCGGTGCCGAGCCGGGCGCCGCCGGACGTGACAGCCCCCGGCAGGAGAATGATCAGGTTGGCGCCGAGGCTGCGGATCTGCTCGGCGACTCGTTGATGCGCACCCGAGCCGATCGCGACCATGACGATGACCGCGCCGACGCCGATGATGATGCCAAGCATGGTGAGCGCGCTGCGGAGCGCGTTCACCCGGAGCGCCTTCAGCGCCACCATCAGGCTATCGAGCGAAAAAGCGCCCTTGGGCGCGGCCAGCCGGAAGGCGTTGGCAGTCGCGGCACCGGCGTTGGCGAGGGTCGCGGTCATGCCGCGGCCGCCTGACGCGGATTGGGATTGGCGCGGTCTGCGACCAGCTTGCCGTCGCGGAACTGGAGGACCCGGCCGGCATGGGCAGCTATGTCCTCCTCGTGCGTCACCACGACGATGGTCAGACCCTGACGGTTGAGCGACTGGAACAGCGCCAGGATCTCGCCTGAGGTGCGGCTGTCGAGCGCCCCGGTCGGCTCGTCGGCGAGCAGCAGGATCGGCCGGTTGACCAGGGCGCGGGCGATCGCCACCCGCTGCTGCTGGCCGCCGGAGAGCTGGGCCGGGTGGTGGTGCATGCGATCGCCGAGGCCGACCTCAGACAACGCCTCGGCGGCAAGGCGGTGGCGATCGGCCCGGCGGACGTCGCTGTAGATCAGGGGCAGCTCGACGTTCTCCTGCGCCGTCGTCCGCGGCAGCAGGTTGAACTGCTGGAAGACGAAGCCGATGCGGCGGTTGCGGATGGCCGCAAGCTGGTCGCGGTTCAATCCCGCGACATCGGTGCCGGCGAGCCGGTAGCTCCCCATGGTCGGGCTGTCGAGGCAGCCGATCAGGTTCATCAGGGTCGATTTGCCGGAGCCGGACGGTCCCATGATGGCGACGAACTCGCCCTCGCGGATGGCGAAGCTGACGCCGTCGAGGGCGCGGACCAGATGGCCGCCGAGCTCGTAATGCCGACCGAGATTCTCGGCCTCGATGACGCCGGCCGAGCCGGAGGCGTCAGGCATGGCCTAGAGCCCCCATCTCGGTCCGGTCGCTGCCGTCGCGGCTTTGGTCGAGTGCCCGACGATCACGTCCTGGCCGGCCTTGATCTCGCCGCCGACGACCTCGGTGAAGCTGCCGTCGCCGATGCCGACGCGGACCGAAAGCGACTGCGGCCGGCCATCGGCGCCGACCACCCAGATACGTCCCGGCCGGCTCTCGGTCGCCTGGGCGCCTCGGGCCATGGCCTCGTAGAGCGGGCGCTGCTCGGCGGTCAACACGGCGGCCACGCGTTGGCGCACCTCGGCCACCGCCTGCTGGCGCACGCGCGCCGGGTTGTCACCACCCCCGCCCGCACCGGCACCCGCACCGCCTCCCCCGCTCCCCGCCGGCTGGCGGCGGGCCTGGGCACGTTGGCGCGACTCCTCGAAGATCTGTTGGATCTGCGACGCCTGGGCCGGCGTCAGCTTGAGCTGCTGGGCCAGCCGCTGGGTCATCGCTTCCGGGGACGGAAAGCCGCCGCCCGCCGGCACGTCGGCGCCGCCCGCCTCGCCGGTCTCGGCGGTGACGCCCGGCGGCCGATAGCGCAGCGCGGCGTTCGGCACCTTGATCGCGCGCGGCCGCTCGGCTGTGACGATGCGCACCGTCGCCGTCATCCCCGGCAGCAGCCGGAGGTCCGGATTGGCAGCCGAGATCACCGCGACATAGGTGACGACGTTGGAGATCACCTGCGGGCCCTTGCGCACCATCTTCACCTGGCCCTCGAAGGTTCGCCCGGTGAAGGCATCGACGGTGAAGCTCGCGCGCTGGCCTTCGGCGATCCGCCCGACATCGGCCTCGTCGACATTGGCGTAGACCTCCATGTCCTTGAGGTCCTGGGCCATCTGGAACAGCACCGGCGCCGACAGGCTGACCGCGACGGTCTGGCCGCGGTCGATGTTGCGCTGGATGACGACGCCGTCGACCGGCGCGCGGATCGTCGTGCGATCGAGGTCGATCTGGGCCTGGGCCAGCGACGCCTCGCGCATGCGGATGGTCGCCTCGGCATTGATGATGCCCGCTTCCGAGGCGGCGATCGCGGCGCGCTGCGCCAGCTCCTGGGCTTTTAACGCCTTCAGTCCCGCATCGGCTGCATCGGCGTCGGACACCGCCTTTTCGATGTCGCGCTGGGAATAGACGCCCCGGCCGGAGAGTGAGGTCTTCCGCTCCTTGTCGCGGCCGGCGTCCTGAGACTGAACCAGGGCCCGCTGGCTGTTCGCCTCGGCGACCGCGAGCGCCGCCTGGACATTGCCGAGGTCCGCCCGGGCCTTAAGCAAGGACGCTTTGCTGACGTCGAGTTCCGCCCGCGCCTGCTGGACCCGGGCCTCGAAGGTCTGCGGATCGATCAGAGCGAGCGGGTCGTCTTTCTTAACTTCAGTATTAAAGTCAGCGTATAACTCTTTGATTTGACCGGAAAGTTGAGAGCTGATCTGGACGGTGACCACGGCCGCAAGCGTGCCCGAGGCGGAGATCGCGGCGACCACCTCGCCTTCCTCGACCTTCTGCATCCGGAACGTCGGCAGCGATCCTTGTCCCGGGCTGGCGAAATACACGCCCGCCGCGCCGCCGAGGGCGATCAGGACCGCGAGGACGAGAAGAAGCCGCTTCACGGCACCGATCCTATCGCATTGCAGATCATACGCCGAAGGGTTCCCTTTCCTGCTCCGCGCCCGCATGGACTACTCCGTCTCGCACGACCCGCAACGGCTCTTTGCCGCCGCCGGCGTCGGGTGGTCGCGCGTCGGACAATTGTCGAGCCGGCACCGCAAAACGCGGTTAAGGTCGGCCGGTTCGGACCACATCTCGATCCGCCGGCGCGCCGGAGAATTGAGACTCGGCGGATTCCGTCCCGCGCGAAACGATCCTCCGGAAGGAACCGATGTTCGTCATCAACCCCCTGCCCCCGCAGATCGATCCGGGCCTGATCGACCTTCTCGTCAAGGCCGAGCCGGCGACGATCGGGCACTTCCTCGATTTCGGCTTCATGGATCCGGAGATCAGGGGCCTATTGCCGGACAAGAGAATCGCAGGAACCGCCGTCACCATCCGCTTCACCGGCGTCGACAGCACCATCGTCCACTACGCGCTCGGGCAGATTCGGCCGGGCGACGTGCTGGTGATCGACCGTGCCGGCGACCGTCGCCATGCGGCCTGCGGCGGCGGTGTCGCCTTCGCCGCTCGTGAGGCCGGCTGCCGTGGCATCGTCATGGACGGAATGGCAACCGACATCGGCGAGCTCCGCGACTATGGCCTCCCCGTCTGGGCCCGCGGCCTCTCGGCGGTGACCGGCAAGCGGCTCTACCAGCACGGCGACTTCTGCGTCCCGGTGAGCTGCGGCGGCGTCCCGGTCATGCCGGGCGACGCCATCCTTGCCGACGAGAACGGCGTCCTCGTCCTCAAGCCCGACCAGATCCAGGCGGCGGCGACGCGCGCCATCGCCATGCAGCAGGACGAGCCGGTCCGCCTGAAGAAGGTCGCCGAGGGCGCGAAGCTGCCCGATCTCAACGGCACCAACCAGCGCATCCGGGAGATCCTGGCGGGACAGGCCAAGACGCCTTGACACGCGGCGTTTGACACCCGCGCCCACCCGCCCCACCATTTCAAGGACATCGTCGAGGGGAGTCGATCATGGCTGTCAGCTTCCGGCCGCTCAGGGGCAGCTTCGGTGCCGAGGTCGTCGGCATCGACCCCAAGCTCGCGGTCGACGAGCCGACCTTCCGCTCGGTCGAAGAGGCCTGGTACCGCCATTCGATCCTGTTGTTTCGCGGTCTGACGATGAGCCCCGCCGACCACATCGCGTTCACCCGTCGGCTCGGGCCGCTGCACATCATGACGCCGCTCCAGTACAACCACCCTGACTATCCCGAGGTGTTCGTGGTGGCCAACGCCGAGGAGAACGGCAAGCCCTTCGGCATGCGCAAGGTGGGCCTCGGTTTTCACACCGACGGCGAGGACAAGGTCCGCCCCAACGCCGGCTCGTTCCTGCATGCGCACAAGGTGCCGCCGGAAGGCGGCGATACCATGTGGGCGGACATGTATGCCGCCTGGGAAACCCTCCCCGGCGAGATCAGGCGCACGGTCGCAGGGCGCCGGGCCCGTTTCAGCCGCATCGACCTCCATCACGTCCACTATCCGGAAGAGCCTGCCTGGACCGAGGAGCAGAAGCGCGCCCGGCCCGACGTCTGGCATCCGATCGCGCGCCGCCATCCGCGATCGGGGCGGATCGCGCTCTATGTCGGACGCTGGGCGGTGGACATCGAGGGCCTACCCGCGAACGAGGGGCGTGAGCTCATCCAGACGATGCAGGCACACAGCCGGAAACCTGAATTCATCTATCGCCATAGCTGGCGCGTCGGCGATGCCATGCTGTGGGACAACCGCTGCACGCTGCATTGCGCCACCGAGTTCGACGACCAGCGCTACGTCCGCATGATGTTCCGCACCACGATCGAGGGCGAAGTGCCGGAGCTGGCGATCGCGGTCTAGTCGGACCGGGCGTTCGCCTTCGATCGCCGCTCCGAGCGGCTGCCATCCTAGTCGGCCGCGGCGATGACCCAGGCATCCCCCGACTTGAACCAGGCAATGACGGCTTGTCCGACGTCGAATGCGGCCGTTCCGTCATTGGTCGTCTCGGCCGCGCGGGCCGAGATGACGAACGGGCCCCGAAGCTGGCGGGCACCGCCGAGGCGCCCTGCAGGAAACGGCGCCGAGACCGGAAAATGCGGGTGCGTCCCATGAATCCGTTCTCCCTGACAATTTTTGATGTATCGAAGGGCTATAGTCGTCACTTGCGACTCCGGCCACGTCACGCGCGGCCCGGCGGTGAATCACATAGGACGCGCAAGCGAGAGGAGCGCCCCATGACCGCTCTCAAGACCGACACACCGGCCCTCCGCCGTGTCGTCGCGGTGATGGCCGGGCGCCCGACCAGCGATGGCGCCGGGGTCAAGCTCACCCGCGTCATCGGCCAGCCGGCCCTGCCCGACCTCGATCCGTTCCTGATGCTGGACGAGTTCCGCTCGGACGACGCCAGGGACTACATCGCCGGATTCCCCGACCATCCCCATCGCGGCTTCGAGACCGTCACCTACATGCTGGCCGGCCGCATGCGGCACGAGGACAACAAGGGCCACACCGGCCTGCTGCGCCCGGGCAGCGTGCAGTGGATGACCGCGGGCCGCGGCATCGTGCATTCCGAAATCCCGGAGCAGGAGGACGGCCTGATGTGGGGGTTCCAGCTCTGGGTCAACCTGCCGGCCAAGGACAAGATGACGGCGCCGCGCTATCAGGAGATCCAGCCGGAGGAGGTCCCGGAGGCGGTGACCGCCGATGGCGGCCGGGTCCGCATCGTCGCCGGGCGTTTCGATGGGGTCGCCGGCCCGATCTCCGGCATCGCCACCGATCCGACCTACCTCGATGTGGCGTTGGCGGCAGGCGGGCGCTTCGTGCACGACCTCCCGGACACGCACAACGCCTTCGTCTATGTCTTCGAGGGTGGGGTCGAGATCGGGCCGGACAAGGTCGCCCGCGGCCGGATCGCGGTCTTGAGCCAGGGCGATCGGATCGAGGTCGCGGCACCGACGGGCGGGCGCTTCATCGTCGTCGCCGGCAAACCGCTCGGCGAGCCGGTCGCCAAGTACGGCCCCTTTGTCATGAACACCGCCGACGAGCTGCGCCAGGCGGTCGAGGACTTCCAGGCCGGGCGCTTCTAGAGGGCGCCCGGCCCGGCTTAGCCTAATAGTCCATGTCGCCCATGCCGCCGCCCGGCATGGACGGCTGGTTGTTCTTCTCCGGCTTGTCGGCGACCATCGCCTCGACGGTGATGAGCAGCGCCGCGATCGAGGCTGCCCCCTGCAACGCCAGGCGAACGACCTTGGTCGGGTCGATGATGCCGGCCTTCACCATGTCGACGTACTTGCCGTTCTGGGCGTCGAAGCCGCGGGTGGCGTCGCCCTTCTCCAGGAGCTTGCCGACGATGATCGCGCTGTCGGCGCCGGCATTGGCGAGGATCTGCTTCGCCGGTGTCTGCAGCGCGCGGCGGACGATGTCGATGCCGACCTTCTGGTCGTCGTTCTCCGGCTTGAGCCGCGTGAGCGCCTTGGTGGCATAGAGGAGCGTGACGCCGCCGCCGGCGACCACACCTTCCTCGACCGCGGCGCGGGTCGCGTGCATCGCGTCGTCGACGCGATCCTTGCGCTCCTTCACCTCGATCTCGGTCGAGCCGCCGACGCGGATGACGGCGACGCCGCCCGACAGCTTCGCCAGGCGCTCCTGCAGCTTCTCCTTGTCGTAGTCCGAGCTGGTCTCGTCGGCCTGCGCGCGGATCTGCGTGCAGCGCGACTCGATGTCCTTCTTCTTGCCGCCGCCGCCGATGACCGTGGTGTTGTCCTTGTCGATCCGCACCTTCTTGGTGGTGCCGAGCATGACGAGGGTGACGTTCTCGAGCTTGATGCCGAGATCCTCGCTGATCACCTGGCCGCCGGTCAGGATGGCGAGGTCCTCGAGCATGGCCTTGCGGCGATCGCCGAAGCCCGGGGCCTTCACCGCCGCGACCTTGAGGCCGCCGCGGAGCTTGTTGACGACCAGAGTCGCCAGGGCCTCGCCCTCGATCTCCTCGGCGACGATCAGGAGCGGCCGGCCCGACTGCACCACCGCCTCGAGCAGGGGAAGCAGGGGCTGGAGCCCGGACAGCTTCTTCTCGAACAGCAGGACGTACGGGTTGTCGAGCTCGCACAGCATCTTCTCGGCGTTGGTCACGAAGTAGGGCGAGAGGTATCCCCGGTCGAACTGCATGCCCTCGACGACCTCGAGCTCGGTCTCCAGGGTCTTCGCCTCCTCGATGGTGATGACGCCCTCGTTGCCGACCTTCTGCATCGCCTTGGCGATCATCTCGCCGATCTCGCGGTCGTCGTTGGCGGAGATGGTGCCGACCTGGGCGATCTCGGCGTTGGTCGAGACCTTGCGCGAGACCTTCTTGATCTCCGCGACCACCGCCTCGACGGCCATGTCGATGCCGCGCTTCAGATCCATCGGGTTCATGCCGGCGGCGACCGCCTTGGCGCCCTCGCGCACGATCGACTGCGCCAGGACCGTCGCGGTCGTGGTGCCGTCGCCGGCGGCATCGCTGGTCCGCGAGGCGACCTCCTTCACCATCTGTGCGCCCATGTTCTCGAATCGGTCGGAGAGCTCGATCTCCTTGGCGACGGTGACGCCGTCCTTGGTGATACGGGGCGCGCCGTAGGACTTGGAGAGGACGACGTTCCGGCCCTTCGGCCCGAGGGTCACCTTCACCGCATTGGCGAGAATGTCGACGCCGCGCAGCAAGCGGTCGCGCGCATCGACACTGAATTTTACTTCTTTAGCAGCCATGTTCTGTCTCCCGCGGGTTAGGCGGCCTTCTTCTTCGCGGTTGCGTGAGCGACCACGCCCATGATGTCGGATTCCTTCATGATCATGAGGTCCTCGCCATCGAGCTTGATCTCGGTTCCCGACCACTTCCCGAACAGCACGCGGTCGCCGGTCTTGACGTCGAGAGGGTTCAGCTTGCCGGTCTCGTCGCGCGCGCCCGGGCCGACGGCGATGACTTCGCCTTCCATCGGCTTCTCCTGGGCGGTGTCGGGAATGATGATTCCGCCGGAGGTCTTCCCTTCGGGTTCAATGCGGCGAACCAGGACACGGTCCTGCAACGGACGAAATTTCATGAAGGGTCTCCTCGGTCGCTGTTTGGCGACAATCTGGCACTCTCAGGCTGAGAGTGCTAATGCGTTGGCTTCTAGATAATCGAGGGAAAAATAAATACAATGGAGAACAGAGCCGGCCGGCGATTATAAATTCCTCTAAATCGTGAAATAACCGTTGCAATTGCGGGAATTGAGACTTTCTGACGCAGTCCTAAGCACGGTCGCGCTCTATCCCGAATTATTCATCGGGGCGCTGATATTGGGCTGGCGGATGTAGCGTAATCCGTTGATTTCGTGTAAGATTTTGGTGTCTAGACAAAGTCTTCCACGCCTCGCCGGAGTGCCACACCCGCCATGCAGGACGATAGCCTTCTGCCGTTC
>SHVZ01000095.1 GCA_009694025.1 Alphaproteobacteria bacterium
TCGCTGAGCAGTTGCTCGGCAGAACGGCTGAAGAGGTCGAGGTGGCTTCGCCGCTCCTTGGTCGAGTCCTCGAACAGCTCGTCCAGGATCTCGCGGTCGAAGACCGGGATGTCGTCCGGATCTACGGCCGGCGCCACCGGCGCCTCGTCGATCCCGTACATCTCCCGGAAGCGCCGATCGCCGACGGCGAGCCGATCATCGGGGCCGAAAATCAGCAGCCCCCGGCCGATGCCGTCGAGGGCATCGGCGATGAAGGTGCTAGGGTCGGGTTGCCGGCCGTCTGCGGCCATGCTGGGACTCCGATCAGGACAACCGGAGAGCTTTTAACATAGTTGCCGTTCGTGGTGCCCTGCTACGCGGTGCCCTTGCGGAAGCGAAGGACCCGGCCCGCGAGCGTGCCGGTCAGTGTGCCCTTCTCCAGGGTGGCTTGGCCGTTGGCGATCACCCAGTCGATGCCACGAGCGTAGCGGTAGGGGTCGCTGAAGTCGTTAGCCTCGGCCACCCGATCCGGATCGATGACGGCGACGTCGGCGAAGGTACCGGGCTTGAGGATGCCGCGACCGGCGAGGCGGAAGCGGTTCGCCGGATGGCCGGTCAGCTTGTGGATCGCCTGCTCCCAGGAGAGCTTCCCGTCCTCGCGGACGAAGCGGCGGAGGAAGCGCGCGAAGGCACCGTAGGAGCGCGGATGGTGCCGGCCGCGGGAGAGCGGCCCTTCCGGGTGGAGCGAGAAGCCGTCGGAGATGACGCCGCCGACCGGATGGCGGGCGATATCCAGGAAGTCCTCCTCCGATACGTCCTCGGCCAGCATCCACGGCTTGCCTTCCTCCTCGATCAGGATGTCGAGGAGCGCGTCGTACGGGTCCTGGTTCCGCGCTTTGGCGATCGTGCGGAAATCCTGGCCGACCAGGTTGGCGTTTCGGGTCGCGCTGGCGAGCCAGATCTTGTGCCAGTCGCCGTTCTTGCAAAGCGTGCGCTTGCGGCTGCCGCCGCTTTCGGCGCCATGGGTGTTGGTGTCGTCGATGATGCGCCGGCGGGCCGCGGCATCGCCGAGGCGCTGGATCATCGCCGCGTCGCCGCCCTCGCAGGCCCAGGGCGGCAGCAGCGACTTCAGCGTGGTCGAGCCGATGGTGTAGGGGATGGCATCGCAGCTCGCATCCAGGCCCGCGCGGCGTTCGTCGTCGATCAGCGCCAGGAGCTCGTGCGCGCAGCCGAGCCGCGGCGCCCCCGGCTGCATGTGCGAGACGTGGGCGGGGATGCCGGCCTTGCGCCCGACATCCAGGCATTCGCGGACGGACGCAGCGATGCTCTCCGTCTGGTTGCGGATATGCGAGGCGTAGAGGCCGCCATGACGGGCGACGACGCGCGCGAGCCTGACGATCTCCTCCGACTTGGCGTAGCTGCCGGGGATGTAGGCGAGCCCCGTGGTCATGCCGAGCGCGCCGTCGCCCATCGCCTCCTCGGTCAGCGCCTCCATCTTCGCCATCTCCGGCTCGGTCGGCGGGCGGTCGTCATAGCCCATGGCCGCGGCACGGACGTTGCCGTGACCGACGAAGCTCGCGAGGTTGGTCGCGACGCCCTGGCGCTCGAGCCGCTGGAAGTATCCGGCGAAGCCGGTCCAGTCGCAGCCGAGCCCGTCGGTCAGCGTCGGGTCGAGCGGCCCGTAATACGGCTTGCCGCCGACGGTCGGCGCCGCCGAGACCCCGCAATTGCCCGCGATCTGCGTGGTGACGCCCTGGGCCACCGCCGAGGACGCGCGGGGCTCGATGGCGAGCGTCAGGTCGGAATGGGTGTGCGCGTCGATCAGGCCGGGGGTGACCAGGCGGTCGGCCGCGTCGATGCTGCGCTTCGCCGCCTCGCCCGCGAGGCGCCCGACCGCGACGATGCGGTCGCCGGCGATGCCGACATCGGCGCGGAACCACGGCGCGCCGGTGCCGTCGACGACACGGCCGCCCTTGATCACCAGATCGAGCATCGGCGTCTCCTTACCCGAACGCGTCAGGGCTTGACGAACTTCAGCACGAACTCGTCCTTCGGCTGCGGCGGGTCCGGCGTGTTCTTGTCGCGGGGATCGTTGGGGTTGCGCAGGAACAGTCCTTCCTCGAGCAGCCTGAAGCCGGCGGCCTCGACCTCGCGGCGGAGAAACGCTTCCTCGATGCGATGGAGCGTGCCGGATTCGGAGATGCCGGTGCCGGGCCGCCCCGCGTGATCGGCGATGACGTAGTGGCCGCCCGTCTTCAGCGCGCCGAAGACGGCGCGGTTCATCGCCGCGCGATCGACGCCGAGGAATCCCAGGTCGTGATAGTTGAACATCAGGGTGGCGAGGTCGAAGCGCTCGGTGGCGAGCTCGGCCGGAATCGGATCGTCGAACGGCCGGGGGAGGGCGAGGATCGGCGCGGCCGGGACGCCGGCGCCCTTCATGAGCCTCTCGCGGTCGGCGAGCGCGACCGCGGAAGGACGCGGCGGTCCCGCCGGCGGCGGTGGGGCGGTCGCCCGGATGGTCGGGTTGCTGTTGCCTTCCGGCGCAGCGGGAGCGGGCGGCGCCCGGTTGGGATCGCGCACCGGAGCCTGGCCGTAGACCATGCCGGCGGGTCCGATCGCGCGGGCCAGCAGCTCTGTAGTGTAGCCGCCGGCCGCACTGACGTCGAGCGCGACGATGCCCGGGCGGATGGCGATGAAGGCCAGCATCTGCTCGGGCTTGCGGCGGAGGTCGTTGGTGCGGTCGGCCGGGCTCCGATCGGGGCTCGCCACGATCTCGGCGATGCGTGCGGAGGAGATGGGCGGCGTCGTCGCCACGCAGGCGCTTAAGAGCAGGCCCGCGCCGGCGGCGACAACGGTGAGGAGGTGGTTCCGTCCGGATTTCATCGCCTTCGCGTCCTCTAATTCTTCCCACTACGCCTACGACGGCGGCGGGGGAATGTCATCCGCCACGAAGCGGTCCGTCCGGCGACGTTGGCCCTTGCCATCGATGCGGCCCGGCCTCCAATAGGGCATGATCCCGCCCAACATCCTGCTCATCACCTCCGACCAGCAGCGCGGCGACTGCTTCGGCTTCGAGGGGCGGCGCGTGAAGACGCCGCATCTCGACCGGATGGCGGCGGCGGGGACGCGCTTTGCCGCCTGCATCACCCCCAACGTCGTCTGCCAGCCGGCGCGGGCCTCGATCCTGACCGGGCTCCTGCCGCGGACCCACGGCGCCTGGGACAACGGCATCGAGCTCGACCAGCGGGTGGGCGAGGGCGGCTTCGCCGGGACCTTCGCCAGGGCCGGATGGCGCACCGGCTTCATCGGCAAGGCGCACTTCTCGACGGTGCATACGTTCAAACCGACGGGACGGCCGGAATGCCGGCAGAGCACGGCCGGCTTCGGCCCGGACTGGTTCGGCCCCTACATGGGCTTCGAGCACGTCGAGATCGTGCTGACCGGACACAACGCCTTCCTGCCGCAGAAGCCGCCGGAAGGACTGCATTACGAGCGCTGGTATCACCAGGGCGGTCGCGGCGAGCGGCTGAACCAGCTCTACCAGACGCGGCTGCCGCCCGACGTCGGCGCCGCCCAGACGCACAACTCGGGCCTGCCGTCCGCCTTCCACAACTCGACCTGGGTCGGCGACCGCACCGTCGAATTCCTGCGCAAGAACCGTGACGACCGCTTCATCGCCTGGGCCTCGTTCCCCGACCCGCACCATCCCTTCGATGCGCCGGACCCCTGGTGCTACCTGCACCGCCCGGACGAGGTCGACCTGCCCACCCATCGCACGCTGGACCTCGACCGGCGGCCGTGGTGGCACCGCGCCAGCCTCGAAGGCACGCCGGCGCTGGCCGATCCCACGCTCCTCGCCTTCCGCCAGAAGCAGTCGCGCGTGCCGCCGCAGACCGACGAGCAGCTCCGCCACCTGATCGCCAACTACTACGGCATGATCGCGCTCATCGACCACAATGTCGGGCGCATCCTCGCGGCGCTCGACGATCTCGGCCTCGCCGACGACACGATCGTCGTCTTCACCTCCGACCACGGCGACTGGCTCGGCGACCACGGGCTGATCCTGAAGGGGCCGATGCACTACGAGGGGCTGCTCAGGGTCGGCTGCGTCGTCCGCGGCCCCGGCGTGCCGATGGGCAAGGTCGTCGGCTATCCGGTGTCGACGCTCGATCTGGCGGCGACGTTCCATGACTACGCCGGCGTCGCGCCGTCGCGCGATCTCCATTCGCGCTCGCTCAAGCCCCTGATCGAAGGCGATGCCACACGCGACTTCGCCTACAACGAATGGGACCTGCACCCGGCGCGTTGCGGCGTCACGCTCGAGCTTCGCACCGTGCGGACGCTCACCCACAAGCTGACGCTGGAGATGGGGTCGGGCGCAGGCGAGCTCTACGACCTCGTCGGCGATCCCCGGGAGGTGGACAACCGCTTCGGCGACCCTGGGCTCGTCCGGGTCCAGCGCGAGCTCACGGACATGATCCGGAGCCGCCCCGACGACGTGATGATCACCATGACCGAGCCGGTCGGAATGGCCTGAGCCCTCCCCCGCGCTCCGCGCAGGGGAGGACACGGGTGTCGGGTTACTGCTTCGAGACGTTCCACATGACCGGCAGTGGCACCTTGAGAAAGCCCTTCAGGTTCGAGCGGTAGGCGAGCGGCGCGGAATACTGGCCGACCGGCGCATAGGGCACGAACTCGGCCGAGCGCTGCTGGATCTTGGTGGCGATCTGCTTGCGTTCCTCCAGGCTCGGCGCCTTGCCCCAGGCGTCCCTGAGGCGCTCGATCTCGTCGTCGCAGGGCCAGCCCGCGTAGTTCTTGCGGTCGCAGGGGGCGGCGAGCGCGGAATTCGTCACCGGGCTCGCGAGGTCGAGGCCGTAGGTCCAGGTGAAGAACATGTTCCACCCGCCCTGGTCCGGCGCCTCCTGCTTGCCCCGACGCCCGACGAGCGTGCCCCAGTTCATCGACTGGGCATCGACGTTGAGGCCGATCTCCTTCATCCGCTGCACTGCGACCTCGGTGACGCTCTTCAGGATCGGCTGGTCGGTCGGCTGCATGACGACGATCTTCTCGCCCTTGTATCCGGCTTCGGCGAACAGCGCCTTGGCCTTCGCCGGGTCCCATTGGCGGTAGGCGTCGGCGCCGGCCTCGGACCCCATCGCCGAACCGCAGGCGAGCCACGCCCAGCATACCCGCCAGGCCGTGGGATCGGTGCCGATCGCCGCCCGCATGTAGTCCTGCTGGTTGCCGAGATAGAGGAGCGCCTGACGCGCCTTGACGTTGTTGAACGGCGGATGGAGGAAGTTCGGCCGCATGTAGGCCATGGTGCCGGCCGCGTTGTGGACGGCGACGGTGATGTTCGGGTTCCCTCTCAGCGTCGCCAGCAGGTCGAGCGGCGGCGTCTCGTAGATGTCGACCTCACCCGCGGCCAGCGCCGCGGTCGCCGTCGCCGGATCGGGGATGATGCGCCACTCGACGCGGTCGACCAGGGCGCGCTTGCCGCCCGAGTAGTAGCTCGCCGGCTCCGGCCTCGGCACGTAGTCGGGGTTCTTCACGTAGGCGAGCAGGCTCGCCGGCACGTAGTCGGCCCTGACGAAGCGGAACGGGCCGGAGCCGACGATCTCCGTCACCGCGGCGGTGACCGGCGTCTCGGCATCCTTCTCGCGCATCACGAACAGCGCGCTGCCGGCGACCTTGGCGAGCGAGTCCAGGACCAGCCCCCATTTCTCGCGCAAGGTCAGCGTGAATGTGCGGTCGTCGACCGCGGCGACCACCATGCCGAGCTCGACCATCTTCCGCCCGTTGGTGTCGCGCGCGGCCCAGCGCTTGAGCGAGGCGACGGCGTCGGCGGCGCGCACCGCGCTGCCGTCAGAGAATTTCAGGCCAGGGCGGAGGGTGAAGGTGTAGGCGAGGCCGTCGGCGCTGACCGAGTGGCGCTCGACCATCTCGGGCTGGGCCACCATGTTCTCATCGAGCGCGAACAGGGTGTCGTAGACCATGTAGGCATGCTGCTGGGAGACATAGGACTGGTTCAGTATCGGGTCGAGCACGCCGGGATCGGCCTGCGGCACGTAGCGGATCACGCTCTGGGCGGAGGCGCCGGCGATGGTGCCGCCGAGGAGAGCCGCGGCGATCGTGGCGGAGCGGAGGAGGATGATGGCGTTGGGCATCGGACACTCCCTGGCTGTGAGGTGACGGCACGGCGGCAAACGCGATCTTTTACGATTGGAAACCAGTATCGCAGGCGCGCGTGGCCGTCCAATCCTAGAACGTGCGCTTGACGAACACACCACCCTTCATGATGCCGACCATGCGGGTGTCGGGGTCGGCGAGCACGCCGATATCGGCCAGCGGATCGCCGTCGAGAACCAGCAGATCGGCATGGGCGCCGGGAGCGATGACGCCGATCCGCCCGCTCATGTTGAAGAGCTCGGCGTTGACGGTGGTCGCCTGCCGGATCACCTCGAACGGCGACAGCACCTCAGTGCGGATCAGGAACTCGCGGGCCTGGAACTTCTGCAGCGGCCCGAGGAGATCGGTGCCGAAGCCGGTCCGGACCCCGGCCGCCTTGGCGATGGTCAGCGCCTCGACGCCCTTCTCGAGCCACGGCACCTCGTTCAGCTTGGCGAGGCTCGCCTCGGGGAAGCCCAGCGCCTTGCCGTGGTTGATCAGCGCCTCGGCGGTGACGAGCGTCGGCACCAGGAAGGCGTCGTTCTTCGCCATGTCGGCCGCCGCCGCGGCATTCAGCAGGTTGCCGTGCTCGATCGAGCGGACGCCGAGCTTGACCGCGCGGCTGATCGCCTCGGGCGTGAAGGCGTGGGCCAGGACGTAGGTGCGCCACGCCCTGGCCTCGGCGACGATCGCCGCGATCTCGTCCTCGGCATATTGCAGCATCCACACTGGGTCGGCGGGCGAGGCGACGCCGCCGGACGCCATGATCTTGATCTGGGCGGCGCCCAGGCGAAGCTCGTCGCGGGCGGCCTGGCGAACCGCCGGCACGCCGTCGGCGATGCGCGAGAAGATCGGCGCGCGGCCGACGGCGCAGGCGCAGCCCATGGCGCTGTCGGGATGGCGGGAGCGGAGATCGCCATGGCCGCCGGTCTGGCTGAGCGCCCGGCCGGACACCAGGAGGCGCGGGCCCGGGATCAGGCCGCTCTCCACCGCCGAGGCGTAGCCCCAGTCGGCGCCGCCGGCGTCGCGCACGGTGGTGAATCCCCGCATCAGCATCGCCTTGAGACAGGCGCCGGCACTGAGCGCCACGAACGAGGGCGGCAGCTCGTCGATCGCCGACAGGCTGAGGCTGTTGGCGACGATGTGGACATGGGCGTCGGTCAAGCCCGGCATCAGCGTCCGGCCGTGAAGGTCGACCACCGCCGCGTCCGCCGCCGTGATCGGCCGGTCGCTGACCTCCGCGATCAGCCCATCCTCGATCAGCACGTCTGAGGGCCCACGCCGCTCCGGGCTGGTGCCGTCGACGATCTCGGCATGCGTGAGGATCGTCCTCGTCTTGGCCCGCGTCATTCTCCGCCCCGATAGCCCCAGCGTGGACCGATGCTAGTACGCGATGATAGGGTTTCCCATCGGAAATGGACCGGGATGGAGCCGCGATGACGCCTACGGACTTGAGCGGGAAGGCGGCGCTGGTCACCGGATCGAGCACGGGGATCGGAGCGGCAGTGGCGGCCGCCTACGGGCGCGCCGGCATGAACGTCGCCGTCCATTACAACCGGAGCCGCGAGGCGGCCGAGAAGGTGGCGGAGAACGTCAGGGCCGGGGGCGGCAAGGCGGTGGTGCTCGGCGGCGATGCCCGCGATCCGGAGCGGGTCCACGGCCTCGTGCGCGAGACGGTGGACGCCTTCGGTCGCCTCGACGTGCTGGTCAACAACGCCGGCAGCGTCATCGGCCGCTTCAAGATCGAGGACTCGAGCGACGCCTTCCTCACCGACATGCTCGATACCAATGTCCGCCACGTCGTCGCCGCCTGCCGTGCGGCCATCCCGATCATGCGAAAGCAGGGCGGCGGGAGGATCATCAACACCAGCTCGATCGCGGCGCGCGGCGGCGGTGGCGGCGGTTCCATCCTCTATGCGGCGTGCAAGGGCTTCGTCTCGACCTTCACCCGCGGCCTTGCCAAGGAGGTCGCGCGCGACGGCATCCGCGTCAACGCGGTGGCGCCCGGCGTGATCATGACCGCGCTCCAGGACAAGTTCACCCCGCCCGAGCAGATCGCCGCCGCCATCGCCCAGACGCCGATGGGCCGGACCGGTTCCGCCGAGGAATGCGTCGGCGCCTATCTGTATCTCGCCTCGGAAGCGATGAGCGGCTTCGTCACCGGCCAGATTCTCGAGGTGAATGGCGGCATGCTGATCGCATAGATCAACTCCGATCCGTCGCCAGGTGGAAGAGGCAGTCGCCGCGCTCGACCCGGCCGGGGACGCGTTTGCAGAGGACCATGCCGTCCCGCGGGAAATGCGCGGGCACCGGCTCGCGCTTCGGGTTGTCGACGAACTGCACGACGCCGGCCACCTGACCCTTCTTCACCATGGTGCCGAGGTCGACATAGGGCTCGAACAGGCCGGCCTCCGGCGCATAGACGTAGTAGTCGTCGCCGCCGACGTCCATCAGGCGGGTCTTCGGCTTCTTCTGGGTGAGCGCGCTCGGCTTGGCGATGCCCATGTGCTCCATGATGCGGCGCACACCCTCCTCGGCGATCCGCGTCGACTCGACGCCGACCATGCCGGCGCCGCCGAGTTCCGTACCGAGGCGAAGCTTGCCGGCACGCTCGGCCGCGCCGGTCGAGGTGCGGTCGCCGCCGCCGCCCAGATTGACGTAGCCGACCGGCGCGCCGAAGGCCTCGACCAGCTCCAAGAGCTTCGCCGTCCGCTTCTTGTCCCGGCTGACGCCGACCAACGCGCTCGGGATGTAGAGCAGGCTGGAGCCGCCGGAGTGGAGGTCGAGGATGACGTCGGCGAGCGGCACCAGCACGGATTCGATGTAGTGCGAGATCATCCAGGTCGGCGTGCCGTCTCGGTTGCCGGGGAAGGTGCGGTTCAAGTTGCCGTCGTCGATCGGCGAGGTCCGCATGCCGGCCATGGCGGCGGGGAAGTTGGCGGCCGGCAGCACGATGACCCGGCCCTTGATGTCCTTGGGCTCGAGGGAGCGGATCAGCTTGGTGGTGGCGATCTGGCCCTCGTACTCGTCGCCGTGGTTGCCGGACATGGCGAGAAGCGTCGGGCCCTTGCCGTTCTTGATCACCGCGATCGGAATGGCGATATGGCCGTAGGCCGAGCGGTGGACCGAGAACGGCAGCTTGAGCCAGGTGACCTGCTTGCCGTCGGCCTCGAAGTCGATGTCCCCAGCGATGCGGGTGCCGCCGCCCATGCCGCCATTCGCCGTAGTGTTGATCGCCGCCATCGGGCTAGCCCTTCTTCACATTCCAGAAATAGCGGACCGAGGAGGCCTGCACGCCCGTCAGGTTCGAGCGGAAGGCGGTCTGGGTGAACCACTGGCCGTAGGTGAACCAGGTGGCGTGGTCGTAGAGCTTGCGGTGCACCTCCTCCAGGAGCTGGCGCTGCTTGGTTGCGTCCGCTTCCCGGGTCCAGGCGTCGCGCAGGCGCTCGATCTCCGCATCGCAGGGCCAGCCGAACCACGCCTTGTCGCAGGCGGTGGACGCCGGGTTGGTGAAGGGATCGCCGCCGGAGACGCCGGCGCCGGAGGTGAAGAAGATGTTCCAGCCGCCCTCGGCCGGCGGCTTCCTCACGGCGCGGCGGGTCAAGACGCTGTTCCAGTCGGTCGGCTGCACGTCGACCTTGACGCCGATGCGCTTCAAGGAGTCGGCGAGCACGAGCGAGGCGGCGCTGAAGATCGGGAAGTCGGTCGCCTGCAGGATGACGATCGGCTCGCCCTTGTAGCCGACCTCCTCGAAGAGCTTCTTCGCCTTGGCGTCGCGCTCGGCGCGGGTGCCCGTCGTGTAGCGCTCGGAGCCGACGATCGTGTCGTTCGGCGAGCCGCAGACGAACAAGGACCAGCAGACCTTCCAGTCCTCCGGATCGCTCGACACCGAGGCCCGGAGGTAGTCCTCCTGCTCCAGCAGCAGACCCAGCGCCTGGCGGGCGCGGACGTCGTTGAAGGGCGGGTGCAGGTGGTTGGGGCGGAGCGTGCCGACGTTGCCGAGCGGGTCGCCGCGCTGGATGGTGACGCTGGCGTTGCGCTTGAGCAGCGGGATCATGTCGTGGGTCGGCGTCTCCACCAGATCGACCTCGCCCGCGACCAGCGCGTTGGCCGCCGTCGACGGATCGGGGACGTACTGCCACTCGACGCGGTCGACCAGCACGTTCTTGGCGCCGGCCGACCAGCTCGACGGCTCGGAGCGCGAGGCGTATTTCGCGTTCTTGCGGAGCACGATCTTGGAGCCCGGGACCCACTCCTTCGGATCGTAGGTGAAGGGACCGGAGCCGATGTGCTCGGGCACCTGCTGGGCCGCGTCGGTCTTTGCGAGGCGCTCCTTCATCACCGCCGGGATCAGCCCGCCGATGCGGCCCAGGGACTGGATCACCAGGCCATAGGGCTCCTTCAGCACGAGGGTCAGGCTGCGGTCGTCGATCGCCTCCAGCTTCGCCACCGACTGGAACAGTCTTTGGCCGATGATATCCCGCTTGCCCCAGCGTTCGAGCGAGGGGATCACGTCCCTGGCGGTGACCGGCGTGCCGTCGTGGAAGGCGAGGCCGGGCCGCATGGTGAAACGGAAGGTCAGGCCGTCCGGGGAGACCGACCAGGTCTCGACCATCTGCGGCTGGACCTGGAGCTTGGCGTCGCGGGCGAACAGGGTGTCGTAGATCATCGAGCCGAAGACCTGGGTCACCGTGCCCGTCGTCCAGATCGGGTCGAGGACGCGGAGGTCCCCTTGCGGGACATAGCGGATGACGGTCTCGCCGGTCTGCGCCGGCGCGTCCGGCGCGGCCAGCAGGGCGGAGAGGACCAGGACGGCGGCGAGCGGACGGTGCATTACGCGCATCGGAAACCCCGATTCTGTCGGTGAGCCGGGACCGGCTCAGGAATTTTTCTTCGACGACACGCTAGCACCGCGCCGACCCCGCCGTAAGGCGAGGACGGCAGGGATGGAACGGCCGCCCTGCCGGCGGGGCGCCCGACGGGTTAAGCCGGAAGCG
The DNA here is from genome assembly GCA_009694025.1 of Alphaproteobacteria bacterium. Classification (GTDB taxonomy): domain Bacteria; phylum Pseudomonadota; class Alphaproteobacteria; order SHVZ01; family SHVZ01; genus SHVZ01. Next base: position 11,145 of record SHVZ01000095.1, read on the forward strand.
CGAGCCGGTAGAACCTGGCGGCGGTGCCGAAGAACAGGTCGGCCTTCTCGGCGGCGCTGGCGCCCTTCGCCAGCTTCTTGCAGGCGTTCCAGAACACCGGATAGCTGTACGAGCCTTTGTCGACCGGGAAGTTGCTCTCGAACATGCCGCGGTTGGCGCCGAAAGCCGCGATGCAGGTCTCGATATAGGGCCGCCAGGCCGCCACCAGATCGTCGGAGGAGGGCGGGTCCGGCTTGTCCTCGAAGCCGAAGCCGTTGAGCCGCATCCCGAGCCCGCCGAGCTTGACGCTGACGTTCGGGCAGGCGGCGAGCGCCACGATCGATTTCTTCCAGCGGGCGAACATCTCGTCGCGCTTGCCGGCATAGGGGCCGATGCCGAGCGGGCCGCCGACGTGGTTCAGCACGATCTTGGTTCCCGGGAAGGCGCGGGCGATGTCCGTCACCTCGTCGATCTGCGGATGATAGAGCCAGGCATCGAAGGAGAGTCCCATCGGCGCGAGGCAGGCGAAGGCTTCGCGGAACGCCGGATCGGCCATCAGCCCAGGCGGCATCTCGTAGGCCGGATTGCGGAGGCCGTCGAAGGCATCCCATGCGGTCGAATGGCGGACGCCGCGGAAGCGCTCGCCGGCGGTGCGCAGATGCGCCTCCAGCACCGGCTTGACGCCGGCGCCGAGGCGGAAGTCGGCATGGCCGACGATGCCGGCGCAGATCTTGGTCGGCCCGTAGATGCCGCTGGCGCTCATCGCGGCGACGCCGTTGACGAACTCGGTCTCGCCGACCGGCTTCATTTCCTCGGGCCCCTCGGCGCGGTGCATGGCGCGGGCCTGCAGGTAGACGGTGGCGACGATCTTGTGCCCGCTGTTCAGATCCTCCAGCAGCTCCGGCAGGAGGTAGCGCCAGCCCGGCCGGTCCCAGAGATGGTGGTGGGGATCGACGATCGGCAACGCCGGCTCGAGGATGTCCTCCCTCCGGCGGTCCAGCCACTCCTGGCGGACGGCGAGAAAGGTGCCGATAGCGGCGGGCGGCTTGGCGGCGGTCATGGGGTGATCCTCCCGAGGGTCGGGAGGATGCTAGTGCAGATCGTTGCCGGAAGGCGAACCGCGCTGCTTGCCCTTTGGTCGTGACTATCAGAGGGTGTGAGAACATTGCAAACCCTCCCAAAGGCGGTAGGTAGGCTATCTTGACTTTTCAACGACATCTTCGTGACTTCGCGCTGATGGGCCGTGAATTCGCGGTTGCGAAGCCCTTGCGCCGCGGTGACTCAGTACCTACATCCTGTTGATCCGGCCCGCAGGGGTCGGAGTTCTGAGTTACAACCGTCAAGGCCAATCGCGGCGACGACGTAGATCAGGGCGACCAACATGGTTTGCTCTCCCGCGTTGAACGGTCGGACCTCCGACCAGCCGATGATAGCCAAAGCTAAGTTGTAGCCAACTTCGTGTTGAAGTGCTGACTAGAGGCCTGCTGCGGCAGGGCTCGCCAACAACAGCGTGGGGCGGTGGCACATCCGCAAGCACTGCGGGCTACCGCCCCCACTCGTTTTGGGGGGGAGCACATGACGGGGTTGTGGAAAGCAGAGAAAAAGCACGTAAAAAAGTATCCACACTTTGACAGTCTAGTATCGCGTGCTGAACTTGAGGCACTAGCTAATGACCCTACTCAAGTTTCAAGGTTCCTCGACGTTCCAAGTGGAATTGAGCGCCGGTTGAAAGCCGCATTCAAGCCTTTCATGCTGCCCTGGATGGGGCATGGGGGGCGGGGCGATGGAAGCGCGGGACGT
>SHVZ01000096.1 GCA_009694025.1 Alphaproteobacteria bacterium
AACCGCCTCCACCACACGCACCCGCAGATCATCGGAAAGGATCTTGCCCATTCATGCTGGCCTCCAGCTCTCCAGCCAGCATGTTGAATCAGAACCAGACGAGTTTGGGAATCCCCAATGATTCACTCAGATCGGAAAACACTCTAGCGCCGGCGGAGGCGCTCTCGGTTGAGGGCGAGCCATTGCAGGGACATGATGGTGATGGCGTTGTCGATCTCGCCCCGCTCCAGCCGGGCCAGCGCCTCGCCGGCCTCCAGCACCACGATCCGGATGTCCTCGTCCTCGGCGGCGACGCCGGCGAGCCCGCCGGCCTCGGCGAGGTCGACCAGCGCGGCATAGAGCCAGACCATCTCCGAGGAGCCCCCGGGGCTCGGCATGAACCTGAAGAGCGGGATCAGCTCTCCGGCGACGACACCCGTCTCTTCGCGGAGCTCGCGGCGCGCCACGTCCTCCGGGGCGTCGCCGGCGGCGGGGATGATCCCCGCCGGCACCTCGAGCGTCCATGGCGACGAGCGTCCAGCAACAAGCGCCGCGGTGCGGAACTGCTCGACCAGGAGGATCCGGTCGAGCCGGGGGTCATAGGGAACCACGCCGACAGAGTGGCCGCGGACGAAGATCTCGCGCTCCAGCACCGGCGTCCAGTCGCCGGCGAAACGGCGATGGCGGAGCCGGTAGCGGTCGACGCGGAAGAATCCCTCGAACGGGGTTTCGACCGACAGGATCTCATGGTCGGGTGCGCTCATTGGGCTTTCCGGATGAAGTGACGGAGGTTGGGCCCGGCGATGCGATAGAACACCTTGTCGGCGCGCTGATGCGGGCCGAGGCTGTCGTAGAAGCGCTGAGACTTGTCGTTCCAGGGATCGGCCGTCCAGTCGATCTGGCCGACGCCGCGCCGCTCGGCGAGGACACCCAGATGTTCCATCATCTGTCGGCCGATCCCCTCGCCGCGCCAGCGTTCGGAGACGAATAGATCCTGGATGAAGAAGCTGTCCTGACTGAGGGCGGCGGAGAAGACCTGGAAGAAAATCAGGAGGCCGACTGCGACCCCGTCGGCTTCCGCCAGCAGGATCTCGAGGCGGCCATCCTTCAGTCCCTGCTCCTTGATCGCCTCGGCCATCGCCCAGCGCGAGTACGGTGGGGGAATGCCGTAGAAGGCGAGAAGCTCGCGGCAGAGATGCGCGATCGTATCGGCGTCGTCGGCCGTGGCCAGGCGCAGGCTCGCCATCATCATGGCGCAACATCGGGGCGAGGCGCGGCCGGGTCAAGCGCCGGCGCTGGACGCTCACGCCGAGCGCTGGCAGGCTCGCCGCCATGCCCACCCTGCACCTCGTCCGCCACGCCAAGTCGAGCCGCGACGATGCCGGACTCGACGACCACGACCGGCCGCTGGCCGCTCGCGGCCGGAAGGCCGCGACGGCGACGGCCCGGTGGATGGCGGAGAACGGGATCTCACCGGAGCTGGTCCTGGTCTCGACCGCCCGGCGCTGCCGCGAGACCTGGTCGGCGATGCAGTCGGCCTTCCAGGCGCGGCCTGAGATGCTGTTCGAGGCCGGCCTCTACCTCGCCTCGGCCGACGAGCTGCTGGAGCGGCTCCGCCGGGTCGCCGGCGATTGTCCGGAGGTCATGCTGATCGGGCACAATCCCGGCCTGCACGATCTGTCGGTCGGGCTTGCCGGACAGGGCGGGGCGGCCGCGTCTGGGCTTGTCGAGAAGTTCCCGACGGTGGCTCTCTGCAGCCTCGCCGTCGCCGGCAAATCCTGGGCACGCCTGGGTCCCGGCGGCGCTCGCCTGATCAGGTTCCTCCGTCCGGCCGACATCGCCGCAGAGTAACAATTTCGTCATTTTTTTGTCGTTGACCGGCCCGACCCGGCCCCGGCTTAATCTCCCAGCATGTCTCTCCTCCCTCGCCGACCGCCCGCTCCGGCCCCCGCCGGCCCCCCGGCGGGGCATGAGGTCGAACTCAAGCTGGCGCTCGATCCGGCCGACCTCCCGAGGCTCAAGCAACACCCGCTCCTCCGCGCCTCCCGACCCTCGACGACGCGGCTGGAAGCGGTCTATTTCGACACCTCCGATCTCCGCCTCGCCCAGCGCAACCTGACGCTCCGTGTCCGCCGGGCGGGCCATCGCCATGTGCAAACGGTGAAGTCGGGCTCTCTCAGACAGATCGGTCTGTTCGAAAGAGAGGAGTCGGAGCAGAGAATCGCCGAAGCTAGCCCGGACCCCCAGCTCATCGGCGATGCCGAGCTCAGGCGGGCCGTCGGCGGCGCCCTCAAGGAGCGTCCGCTGAAGCCGATCTTCGGCACCGCCGTACTGCGTACCAAGTGGCGCCTTGGCGACGGCGGCAAGGTGCAGGTCGAGGTCGACCTCGATGTCGGCCACCTCAAGTCGGGCGCCGCCGAGGCCCCGATCTGCGAGATCGAGCTCGAGTTGAAGCGCGGACGGCCGCGCGATCTCATCCGCCTCGCCCGCGACCTCGGGCGCTTGGTGCCTCTCCGGCTCGACGTGGCGAGCAAGGCGGCGCGTGGCTTCGCCCTCTACCGGGGCGACGTGGAGACGATCCGCCAAGCCGAAGGGCTCGACCTCGCCCGCGACGCCACGCTCGGCGTCACCGCGCTCGCTGCGCTCCGCGAGAGCCTGGCCCACGTCGCCAGCAATCAGGCCGCAGTGCTGGCCGGGCGCGACGTCGAGGGTGTGCACCAGATGCGGGTCGGCCTCCGCCGGTTCCGTGCGGCGCTCGGCCTGTTCCGCCACCAGTTCCGCGCCTCGGCCAGAGACGACCTCGCGGGCGAGCTCCGCTGGCTTGCCGGGACGCTGGCTCCGGCCCGGGCGTGGGACGTGTTCCTGGCCGAGCTGCTGCCGCCGGTTGCTGTGGCGCTCGCCGGAGAAACGGAGCTCCGCGAGGTCGAGCGGGCGGGGAACGCGTTGAGGGAGCTGGCCTACGCCGAGGCCAGAACCGCAATCGGTTCCGGCCGCTTCCTCAACCTGATGCTCTCGGCCAGGCTATGGCTGGCCGAGCCGCCCTGGGCGGAGGAGGCGGAGCTGGGGCGGAAGGCGCGCGACGTCGCTGCCGAGGCCCTCGACCGCCGCCACCGCAAGGCCAAGCGGCTGGCCCGGGATGCCGACCGCCTTGAAGAGTCCGAGCTGCACGCGCTCAGGCTCCGGCTGAAGAAGCTCCGCTATGCGGCCGAGTTCTTCGCGCCGCTGTTCGCCCAGCGGCGCGTCCGCTCCTATATGAAGTCGATCGGCCGGCCGCAGCAGAGCCTCGGCCACCTCAACGACGCCCGGAGCCTCCGGTCGCTCTTGGATCCGCTGGCTGGCCGGGTCGGCGCCGAGGCCGGCGCCAACGCGCTCGGCGCTCTCGCCGGCTTTCATGCGGGCCGCGTCGAACCGCTGCTGGCCGAGGCCCGGCGCGAGGTCCGTGCCTTCGCCGACTCCCATCGCTTCTGGGCCTGATCGGGCGGCGACCTCAGGCGCCCTTGATCTTCGCAGCGATATTGAATCCGCCGTCGATGACGAAGCTCTGCCCGGTGACCCAGCGGCTGGAATCGCTCGCGAGATAGACCGCGATCCCGGCGAAGTCCTCGGGCACGCCCCAGCGGGCGACGGCATGGCGGTGCATGGCGTCGGCGATGAACTCGGGCGCGTTGATGCGGGCGTGGGTCAGAGGCGTGTCGACATAGCCCGGCACGATGGTGTTGCAGCGGATGCCGTCGCGCCCGAACTCGGTCGCCATCGAGCGCATCATCGACTCGACCCCGGCCTTGGCGGCGGCATAGTGCTCGACCAGCGGATTGCCCATGCGGCCGAACTGGCTGCCGGTCACCACCAGCGATCCGCCGTGGCCCTGGCGAAGCAGAACCTGGAGGGCGGCGCGGAAGGTGTAGAAGACGCCGTCAAGGTTAACGCTCATCACCCGCCGCCATTCGGCGGTGGTCATCTCGGCGAAGCTCTTGTGGGTGCCGGCGCGTCCGCTGACGCCGGCATTGGCGAAGCAGGCGTCGAGGCGCCCGAGCCGCGTCACGGTCTCCTCCATGGCACGTCCGACCTCGGCCTCGTCGGCGACGTTGCAGGTCAGCACATGAAGCTTGCGCCCGAAGCGCGACAGACTCTTCTCCGCGGCGCGGTTCTTGTCCGGGTTCTGTCCCCAGATGGCGATATCGGCACCGGCCTCGGCCATGCCCTCGGCCATGCCGAGCCCGATGCCGCTGTTGGCGCCGGTCACCAGCACGGCCTTGCCGGCCAGATCCAAGCCCTGGTATCCCACGTGAACCTCCTTGCCACCCTTGAAAGTCATTATACTGCGCCGTTTTCGGGCGCGGGCGCGAGGTCGGGTCGGTGAACGCGGAACAGATATTCGACATTCTTCGCGAGGCCATGCTGGTGACGTTGATCATCAGCGGCCCACCGATGGCGATCGGGTTGGTCGTGGGCGTCGCCATCTCCCTGGTCCAGGCCATGACCCAGATCCAGGAGATGACCCTCACCTTCGTGCCGAAGCTCATCGTGCTGTTCATCACCATGATCGTCTTCATGCCGTTCATGCTGGCGACGATCGTCAAGTTCACCGAGTACATCTTCGACCAGATTATCGCCGGGGGAGATAGGCGGATGCCGCTTCCTCAGTTTCTCCCGGCCGAAATCTTCGCGTTCCTCGCAGTCTTCATCCGCCTCGGCGCGGCCTTCGTCGTGCTGCCGGCCTTCGGCGAGGCGGTGGTTCCGGGCCGCCTGAGGCTGCTGATGGCGCTGGCGATCACCCTGGTCGTCGTGCCGATCGTGCGTCAGACGCTGCCGCCTATGCCGGACGCGCCGGGCCAGTTGTTGGCCTTCATCTTCACCGAAAGCGCCATCGGCTTCTTCCTCGGCGGCATCGCCCGGCTCCTGGTGACCACGCTCGATCTGGCGGGCACCATCATCTCCACCCAGATCGGCCTTTCGACCGCCACCGTCTTCAACCCCGCGCTGCAGTCGACCGGCTCGCTGCCGAGCGTGCTGCTGAGCCTCGGCGGCCTGGTCGCCATCCTCGAGACCAACCTCCATCACATGCTGCTGGAGGGGCTGGTCGACAGCTACACGCTGTTCCGGCCGACCGATCCGCTGCCGGTCGGCGACCTCTCCGACACCGTCGCGAGGCTCGTCGCCGACAGCTTCCGGGTCGGCCTGCAGATCGCGGCGCCGTTCATCGTGTTGTCGTTGTTGTTCACCTTCGCGCTCGGCCTGATCTCACGCCTGATGCCGAGCCTGCAGATCTTCTTCGTCAGCGTGCCGGCGCAGCTGGTGGGCGGAATGCTGATCATGATCGTCTCGCTCTCGGCGATGATGACGGCGTTCCTGACCTACTACCATGAGACGCTGGTCGGCCTGATCGTGACGAGATGACGGTGACCTATGTCCGACGCTGACGACGACGCATCAAAAACCGAGGAACCGAGCGAACGAAAGCTGGGCGAGGCGCGCGGCAAGGGCCAGGTGTGGAACTCGAAGGAGCTCGGCCACTGGTTCATGTTCTTCGCGATGGTGATGATCCTGGCGTTCATGGGGTCGAGCATCGCCCAGGGCATCAGCCGTGCCGTCGTGCCGTTCTTCGAGAAGCCCGACCAGATCCCCGTCGATGCCGGCAATCTCGGCCGCGTGCTGCTGGAAACCTTCTGGGAGGTCGCCAAGCCGCTGATGTTCCCGATATTCATCCTCGCGGTCGTGTCGGTGGTCCCGAACGTGCTGCAGACCGGCTTTCTGTTCTCGACCGAGTCGATCTCGCCGAAGCTCTCGAAGCTCAACCCGCTCGCCGGCCTCAAGCGGATCTTCTCGGCCAACGCCTCGATCGAGATGGGAAAGAACTTGGTGAAGCTGGCCATCATCGGCTCGATCGTGACATGGCTGCTGATACCGGAGCTGGCGCGGGTCGATCAGCTGGTCGGCCTCGACCTGGTCGATGTCATGGCCGAGCTCAAGGATCAGGTGATCAAGCTGTTGGCCGGCGTCCTTGCCATCCTGCTCGTCCTTGCCGCAGGCGATGTCTTCTATCAGCACTACTCCTATTACAAGAAAATGCGCATGACGAAGCAGGACGTGAAGGAGGAATACAAGCAGGCCGAAGGCGATCCGATGATCAAGATGCGCCTGCGCCAGATCCGCATGGAACGTGCGCGCCGGCGCATGATGGCGGCGGTGCCTAAGGCGACCGTCGTGGTCACCAACCCGACGCACTATGCCGTGGCCCTGCTGTATGAGCCGGAGTCGATGCCGGCGCCGAAGCTGGTGGCGAAGGGGGCCGACCTCGTCGCCAAGCGGATCCGCGATCTCGCCAGGGAGCACAACGTGCCGATCGTGGAGAATCCGCCGGTTGCCCGCGCCCTCTTCGCCTCGGTGGAGCTCGACCAGGTGGTGCCGCCCGAGCACTACAAGGTGGGGGCGGAGATCATCAGCTTCGTCTTCAAGCTGAAACGGAAGGCGCTGCCGAAGTGAGGCCGGAATCGACGCCCGGCCCGATCACGCGCCTGATCCGACGACTCGGTCGCTTTCTCGCCCCCCACCGTCAGGCCGCCGCCGCCTTCGAGGCGGCGGGCGAGCCGATGATCCTGACCGACGCCGGGCTCCGCACCGTCGCCGTCAACGCCGCCGCTCGCCAACTCGTCGGCGAGGGTGACGAGCCGCTGGCGCCCAGGCTGCGCCGCCGGCTGGCGGATGGCGAGCGGGTCCTCGCCGACCTGACCGAAGCGGCTGTCGACGGCCGCACCCTTCGGGTCGAGGCAGAACGCGATCCGACGTCCGGCGGCGGCTGGATCGAGATTTCGGTCCGACCCTTCGGCGGGCGCGCTGGCTGGGCGGTCTGGCGCATCGCCGAGGCGACGCGCCAGAAGCGGCTCGCCGATGACCTCGAGATCGAGCAGGCCAGGGGTGTCGAGCTGGCGGCGACGCTGGCGAGTGTCGAGCAGCGCTTCCGGCGGTTTTTCGAGGAGCTGCCGGTCGGCTGGGCGATCGTCGATGCTGTGGGTCGGATCGAGGACTGCAACCCGGCATTCCAGGCGCTGGCGGCGCCCGGTGCGCCGGCTGAGGGGCCGGGCCTCCGCGGCCGGGCCTTCGCCCGGCTGCTCCAGGGAGAGGATGCGGCGCGGGCCTCGGCCCGGCTTGCCGAGGCCTGGGGCGGCGGTGTCGCCAAGGCGCCGGACGAGGTCCGCCTGGCGGGCCCCGGCGACCGTGTTGCCTCGCTTTACGTCGGGCGCATCGACGGGCCAGGCGGGACGCCGGTCAGCCTCGTCCTCCATCTCCTCGACGTGACCGGGCTCCGCAGCCTCGAGCGCCAGTTCGTCCAGTCACAAAAGATGCAGGCGATCGGCCAGCTCGCCGGCGGTGTCGCTCACGACTTCAACAACTTGCTGACCGCGATCATCGGCTACTGCGATCTGCTGCTCCAGCGCCATCGGCTCGGCGATCCGTCTTTCCCGGATATCATGCAGATCCGCCAGAACGCCAACCGCGCGGCCAATCTGGTCCGCCAGCTCCTCGCTTTCTCCCGCCAGCAGACGCTCAGGCCGCGGGTTCTCGATCTGACCGACGTGATCGCCGAACTTTCGCATCTGCTCGCCCGCCTCATGGGCGAGCGCATCACCGTCGACGTCGTCCACGGCCGCGACTTGAAGGCGGTCAAGGTCGACCAGGGCCAGTTCGAGCAGGTCGTCATCAATCTCGCGGTGAACGCTCGCGATGCGATGCCCGACGGCGGGACGCTCTCCATCCGCACCGCGCATTTCACGCTCGCCGCACCCAAGGTGCACGGTGCGGAGACCGTGCCGGCTGGCGAGTGGGTGACGGTCGAGGTCCGCGACACCGGCAGCGGCGTTCCGCCCGAGCACCTAGCCCGCGTCTTCGAGCCGTTCTTCACCACCAAGCCGATCGGCGCCGGCACCGGGCTCGGGCTTTCCACGGTCTACGGCATCGTCCGCCAGACCGGCGGCTACGTCTTCGTCGAGTCGGAGGTCGACAAGGGGACGACCTTCACCATCTGGCTTCCGGCCCACACCGGCCCATTGGAAACCGAGGTCGTGTCGGAGGCCGCTCGGCGGGCACCGACCGACCTCACCGGCCAGGCGACCATCCTCCTGGTCGAGGACGAGGATCCGGTCCGCCTGTTCAGCGCGCGGGCGCTCCGTGGCAAGGGCTACAAGGTCGTGGAGATGCGGACAGGCGAGGCGGCGGCCGAGTTCCTGGAGTCCGAGCACGAGGCGATCGACCTCCTGATCACCGACGTGATGATGCCCGGCATCGACGGGCCGACGCTGATCCGCATCGCCCGCGAGCGCTTACCAGGCCTCAAGGTGATCTGCATCTCCGGCTATACCGAGGACGCGCTCCGCCAGCGCATCCCGTCCGATCCCTCGACCCAGTTCCTGGCGAAACCGTTCGGGCTGAAGCAGCTCGCCGAAGTGGTGAAGCAGATGCTGGACGGCCCGGTCGCGGTCGCTTAGCGCGACAGGGAAACCTCGGCCTCGATGCGGACGGTGACCATGGTCTCGCCGGGCTCGGCGGCCGGCGGCGCGATCGCGGCGCGTTCGGCCATCGCCAGTGCCGGCGCGGCGAAGCCGCGGATCGGCGGCGCTTGCGCCTCGCCGAGGCGGATCCTGACGATTTCGGACTTCGGCAGCTCAAGCGACCGGGCGACAGTCTCGGCGGTTTCCTTGATCCGCCTGATGGCCTCCGGCACGAGCTCGCGCTCGATCCTGCGTCGTGTCTCCGGCGCCAGCTCGTAACCGAGTCCGGAGACCACGAGGCCGTCCTCTTGGAGCTGGCCGACCAGGGCCAGGAGCGCTCCGGATTCGAACGAGGTCAGGCTCAGCCCCTGGCTTCCCCACCAGCGCTGCCCGCGCTTCAGCGTCTTGTCCTCATAGACGAAGTAGCCTTGGGTCTCGGCCCTCACCGCGGCGACCGCACGAGCACGCTCGAGCGCCGCCGCCATCTTCTGGTTGACCTGGCCCTGGAGGGCGCGCGGATCGCCGCCACCGAGCTCGATCCGGAGCTGGGCCCTGATCCGGTCCTGGACAACCATGCGCTCGGCCGACTCGCCGAGTTGCAGGACCACCTTCTCCTCCGCGACGGCAGGTGCGGCCGCGAGCAGGGACAAAATGAGCGCGAGAAAGTGAAGCCGGCGCATGAGACCTCCGATGATCGGGGGATCCAGGCTAGGCGACCGTCGTGGCATCAATATGGCCGGCGGTCGCGGCGCGGATAGGGCTGCTCCAGGCCGTCGACCGGCACGTTCCGGCCGTTGATCCAATGGGCGCGGGGCGAGACCAGGAAGCAGATGACGTCGGCGACCTCCTCCAGGTATCCGAGCCGTCCCATCGGGAACCCGCCCTTGACGTAGTCGTCGTAGCCCTCGGGGTCGGACTTCTTGTAACGGTCCCAGCCATTGCCTTCGCCCCAGATCGACCCCGGCGACACCGTGTTGACGCGGATGCCGTGGGGGACGCATTCGAGCGCCCAGCGCTCGGTGTCGAAGATGAGAGCCGCCTTGGAGGCGCCGTACTGTCCGGACCCCACCAGCAGCGGCGTCCAGCCCGAGATCGAGGAGATGTTGACCATCGCCGCGCCGGCGCGTTTGGACATCCTGGGGATCGCGTGCCGCATCATGCGGACGGTCTGCAGGAGGTTGATCTCGATCGTCTTCCGCCAGTCGTCGTCGGTCGAGTTGGTGACGTGGGTGCCACCAGTGTTGCCGCCGACATTGTTGACCAGGATGTCGATGCCGCCGCCCCAGGCGGCAGCCTCCGTCACCAGGCGTTCGGCGTCCTTCGGCTCGGTCACGTCCGCCTGGATCGCCGTCACCTGGGCCGCAGGCAGCTTGGCGCGAGCGGCGGCAAGGTCGTCCATGTTGCGGGCGGAGAGGACCACCCGGCAGCCTTCCTCGACCAGCACGCGGGCGGTGGCGAAGCCGATCCCCTTGCTCGAGCCGGTGATGAGCGCGACCTTGCCGGCAAGCTTCAGATCCATGGCGACCTCTATCGGTGGGAGAGACGGGGGGCGAGGCGGAGCGGACGCACGCCATCAGCTGGGGCGGTGACCGTGCCGATGACCGACGCAGTCTCGCCGACGGCGCGGAGCGCGGCAAGGCTGGCCTCGGCACGGTCGGCAGGTAGGGCCGCGAGGAGCCCGCCCGCCGTCTGCGGGTCGAAGAGCAGGTCGAGTTCCGGAGTTCCGGCCCAGCCGCCGTCCTCGGCTAGTGCACACCGGGCACGCCGGTTCTCCGGCGCCAATGTGCTGGCGAAGCCCTGGTCGAGGAGTTCGAGCGCGCCGGCGAGTGCCGGCACGGCGCCCGGTTCGAGACGGAACCCGACGTCCCCCGCGATGGCCATCTCGAAGGCATGCCCGATCAGCCCGAACCCGGTGACGTCGGTCATCGCCAACGCCCCTTCGGCGCCGAGGATGCGGGCGGCCGGAGCCAGCGACCGGGTCATCGAGGCGATCGCCGCGGCGAGCCAGCGTCCACGAGCGCGGCCCTGCATCGCGGCGGCGAAGAGCACGCCGGTGCCGAGCGGCTTGGTCAGCACGAGCGCATCCCCGGGCCGTGCGCCACCCTTGCGGACGATGGCCTCGGGCGCCGAGGTGCCATTGACGGTGAGCCCGAAGGCGAGCTCGTTGCCTTCGCTCGAATGGCCGCCGATCAACGCCGCGCCGGCCTCGGTGAGCGCCGACTCGGCACCGGCCAGCATCTGCGCCAAGTCTTCCTCGACGATCTCCGGGGCGGCATGTGGGATAACCGCGACGGCGAGCGCGCTGTGCGGCTCTGCCCCCTTGGCATGGAGGTCGCCAAGGGCGTGGATGGCGGCGATGCGGCCGAAGAGATAGGGGTCATCGACCAGCGAGCGGAAAAAATCGGTCGATTGCAGCAGCACCCGGCCGGCGGGCACGGCGATCGCCGCCGCGTCGTCACGGTCGGCGAGGCCAAGCAGCACGCCGTCCCGCGGCGGCCGTCGCGGCAGCCGGGCAAGCGCGCGGGAGAGCGCGGTCGCGCCGACCTTGGCGCCACAGCCGCCGCAGCGCATTTCCGCCGGCGTCGGCATCGACAGGGGGGCCATCGCCGGCAGCTCGGCGTAGCCCAGCATCCAGCGCCGGTCGATCGTCTCCTTCAGCCGCCAGAGCCATGCGCCTTCGAGGGCGAGCGCGCCGCGGGAGGCGACGGCGCGGCGATCGCCGGTGCCGATCAGGCTGAGGAAGGCGCGCTGTGGGGCGAAGGGTTTGAGACGCCGCCCGGAGAGTGCGCGCCGCAGGTTCTCCGCCAGCGGTGGCCCCTGGCGGACGGCGAAGACGCCGGCTTTCGGCCGCGCATGTGCCAGCATCGCCGCCGCATCGCCGGCGGCGAAGACCTTGGCGTCGTCGACGGAGCAGAGCGTGTCCGCGATGGCGAGGAAGCCCTGCCGGTCGAGCCTGAGCCCGGTGGTGGCGAGCCACGCCGGCGCCGCCGCCTCGGTGACCCAGAGGACCTCATCGGCGGCCAGGCGTTCGCCATCGGCGAGCACGAGGGTGCGCGGTTCGACCGCCGCGACCTCGGCCTCCTCGCGGCAGGCGACGTCGCGCTCGGCAAGGGCGCGCCGGAGCAGCACAGCGGCCCGCGCCGCATGGCCGGCCAGCAGGCGACCGCGTGTCACCAGCTCGACCGTCGCCTGGTCGCCGAGGCGGTGACGGATTGCGAGTGCCAGCTCGACGCCGCCGGCACCGCCGCCGACCACCTTGATCGCGACCGGGCGCGGCGACGCCTCGACCCGCGCCCGCAGCGCTTCCCAGCGCGGCGCGAAGCGATGGATCGGTTTCACCGGGATCGCGTGCTCGGCGGCGCCGGGGACCGACAGGCTGGGGGTGGCGCCGACGTTGAGGGAGACCACGTCGAAGCGGAGCCCCGGCCGCCCGGCGAGGCTCACCTGGCGGCGGTCGCGGTCGAGGCCGATCGCCTCGGCCGAGATCAGCCGGGCCCGGGCGAAGCGGGCGAGGGGAGCGAGGTCGATGTGGCATTCGTCGAGGGAGTAGTGGCCGGCGACGTAGCCCGGAAGCATGCCGGAATAGGGCGTCTCGATCTCGCGCGCGACGAGGCTCAGGCGCACGCCCGGTATCGGCTGCATGCCGAACGACTTGAGGACGTGGACGTGAGCGTGGCCGCCGCCGACCAGGACCAGGTCGCGGACGGCCTCGGCCATCAGAAGTCGACCTTCGGCGTGTCGGGGACGTAGCGGTCGTAGACGGCGCAGAAGTCGCGCCCGAAACGATCGGAGAACCAGGCCTCGAAGGCGGCGAGAGCGGCCACCATCCGGGGCTCGTCGCCGTCGCCGAGGGCTTCGGCCACCGGCCGAAACCTGGCCTCGGTCTCGCGGCCCTTCTCGTCGAGCTCGTCGAGCCCGTCCGAGATCCAGCCGATGTCGGCGAAGGCGACGACCATCCGCGCATCGGCGGCCTTCATCGCATCGGCTTCGTCGGCGGCGGTCGCCGCCATCTTCTTCAGAAGATTGAGCCGGCGGTAGGCGAAGGCGCGGGCGCGCTCGAGGATCTCGGTCCGCCGCGCCGCCTCCCCGCGGTAGGCCGTCTCTTCGCCCGACGCGGCCTCGGCCCGCGCCGTCAGTGTCGCGAGCACGCTCATGGCGATTCCTTGCGAGAGTGGCGGAGAGAGTGAGAAGCACAAATCATCGCTAGTACCCGCTATGCCTGAAGCGTGAGTCGTGATTCAAGGGGGCATGGCGAGAGGCATCCCTGAAGCGACCCCGATCATACTGAAGGAAGATGAGCGTGCCCGGCTCGAAGGGTTGGCGCGCTCGACGAAGACGGAGCACCGGTT
>SHVZ01000097.1 GCA_009694025.1 Alphaproteobacteria bacterium
CCGCGATCGTCCGCTGACCCTGGATCGCCTCGAGCGCCACCTTCGCCTTGAACTCGGCCGTAAACCGTCTGCGCGTCTTCATCGGGGATCTTCCTTCTCGTCGTCAGATCCACCTTAGCCCCCTGTCTCAGGAACCGGGACCACCTCTGAGCCTCGATGTTTGAATAACGCGCTGATTACGATAACTGAATCGCGCTCAGGCTCCCACGAATTTGCGCTGCATCTGGGAAATGCGGGTTTATGACATGTCTGCGAGGCGGGGGGAAATGCCGGGTCGCCGCCTGGGATACCCGATGCGGCTGCTCTCCACGCCGTTTCGGCCATGTCAGGGTGTTCATGTGCGCCGAAATAATGGACCCATCAGGTTATCAAAATCATCGAATTTGATGATTCCAATTGCCGGTCATTTTTGCCCCCTCTATGAACGCCTCGTGCGCGGTCCACGCGTCAGAGGGGCGGGCAATGAAAATCGGGATGATCACCGACAGCCTCGGGGGCATGTCGTTCGAGACGTTGCTGTCGACCTCGGCGCGGCTGGGCCTCGACGTCTTGGAGTTCGGCTGCGGCAACTGGTCGAGCGCGCCGCATCTCAACCTTGCGAAGATGCTGGAGAGCGACAAGGCGCGGAAGGACTTCAAGGCGGCGCTCGCCGATCACGGTCTCGGTATCAGCGCGCTGAACTGCTCGGGTAACCCCGTCCATCCGGGCGAAGTCGGGCGCAAGCACGACCGGGTGACCCGCGACACCATCAAGCTCGCAAGCCTGATGGGCGTCGATCGCGTGGTGATGATGTCCGGCTGCCCGGGCGCGCCTGGCGACAGCCATGCCAACTGGGTCACCGTCGAGTGGCCGCTGGAGGTCCGCGAGATCCTGCGCTGGCAGTGGGAGGAGGTCCTGATCCCGTACTGGAAGGATCTGGTCGCCTATGCCAACAACCTCGGTATCCGGAAGCTCTGCCTGGAGCTGCACGGGTTCCAGAACGTCTACAGTGTCCGTACCCTGGAACGGCTGCGCAATGCGGTCGGCGAGACCGTTGGAGCGAATTTTGATCCCAGCCACCTGATGTGGATGGGGGCCGATCCGCTGGTTGCCGTCCGCGCTCTCGGCAAGTCGATCTATCACGTGCATGCCAAGGACACGCGCATCGATCCGGTGATCGCCACCGCCAATGGCGTGCTGGAGACGACGCCCGGCGACCGCTTCCAGGAGCGCGCCTGGAATTACATCACGCTCGGCTATGGCCATGGCGAGCAATGGTGGTCGGAGTTCTGCGCCGAGCTGGCGATCGCGGGATACGACGACGTGCTCAGCATCGAGCACGAGGACCCGATGATGCCGGCCCTCGAAGGCGTGGAGAAAAGCGTGGCACTCCTGGAACGCGCCGCCTTTAACCGGCCCAAGCGCGCGCAAGCGAATTGAATACGGATACCGTCAGATGAGCGGAAGATCGGTGGTCGTGTTCGATCTCGGCGGGGTGCTGATCCGCTGGGATCCGCGGAATCTCTATCGCAAGCTGTTCCCGGGCGATGAGGCAGCGATGGAGCACTTCCTCGCCAATGTCTGCACCCAGGAATGGAACGAGTGCCAGGATGCAGGCCGGGACTTCGCCGACGCCGAAGCCGAGCTCATCCGACGCCATCCCGAGAAGGCGTCGCTGATCCGTGCCTGGAACGCCCGCTTCGATGAGATGATCCCGGGCGCGCTCGACGATGTCGTCGAGATCCTGGACGAGCTCAAGCGTCGCGGCACGCCGCTCTATGCGCTGAGTAACTGGTCGGCCGAGACCTTCGTGTCGCAGCCCAAGCGTTTTCCCTTTCTCGGCTGGTTCCGAGACATCGTGGTCTCGGGCCATGAAGGCGTGATCAAGCCGGATCCGAAGATCTTCGAGATCCTGCTGTCGCGGAATGCGATCGCCGCGGAAAGCGCCGTCTTCATCGACGACAATCCAGCCAACGCCGCCGCGGCCACGACAATGGGCATTCACGGCATCGCCTTCAAATCCGCGCCTCTGCTTCGAGCCGAACTCTCCGCGCTCGGTCTTCTTTAGCCCGCCTTCTTCGGAGCTCACCCTCATGACCGTGCGCATCGGAATCAATCCGATCACCTGGACCAACGACGACATGCCGTCGCTCGGCGGCGACACGCCGCTCGATGTCTGCCTCTCGGAAACCCGGCAAGCGGGGTATGCAGGCACGGAGATGGGCGGCAAGTTTCCCAACCGAGCCGCCGAGCTGAGGCCGATTCTCGATCGTCACGGGCTTGCCTTCGTCTCCGGCTGGTACAGCGCCAAGCTGCTGGAACGGGATGCCAAGGCTGAGATCGCGGCGATCGGCGGCCATCTCGACCTCATGGCCGACATGGGATGCAAGGTCATGGTGTTCGCCGAGGGGTCTGGCGGCACCCATGGCGACCGCACGCAGCCCGCCGGTCGCCGCCGGATGATCGCCGATGCCGAGTGGCCCGAATATGGGCGGCGGGTTCATGCGGTCGCCGAGCACATGCTGAAGCGGGGCGTCAGGCTCGCCTTCCACCACCACATGGGCACGGCGGTCCAGACCGAGGCCGAGATCGACCGCCTGATCGGAGCGACCGACTCCGAAGTCGGCTTGCTGCTGGACACCGGCCACGCGACCTATGCTGGCATCGATCCGCTCGCGCTGGCGCGCCGACACGCGCGCCGCATCGTGCATGTCCATTGCAAGGATATCCGCCGGCCGGTGCTGGAAGTGGCGCTCAAGAAGGACCAGAGCTTCCTCGACGCGGTCGTCGACGGCGTGTTCACCGTGCCGGGGGACGGCAGCATCGACTTCCCCTCCATCCTCAAGCAGCTGCAGAGTGCAGGCTATGCCGGATGGCTGGTGGTCGAGGCCGAGCAGGACCCTGCCAAGGCTCATCCGCTGACCTACGCCAAGATGGGCTACGACAATCTGAGCCGCATGGCCAAAGCGGTCGGCTTTACGCTGGCCTGACGAGGATCTTATGGACTTCTGCCTGATCGGTGCCGGCTTCATCGGCCCGGTGCATGCCGCCAACATCGCGGCCCATCCCGGCGCTCGGTTGCGCTCGGTCGTCGACCTAAATCGCGAGGCCGCCGAGCGCATCGTCGCCAAGCATGGCGGCATCGTCGCCGCGAGCCTGGAGGCGGCGCTCGCCGACAAGGGGCTCGATGCCGTGGTGATCTGCACGCCGCCCAGGACGCATGCCCCGATCATCGAGGCGGCGGCGAGGGCCGGAAAGGCGATCTTCTGCGAGAAGCCGATCGACCTCGACCTCGCCAGGGTCGCCGCCTGCGGCGAGACGCTCAAACGGACCGGCGTTCCGTTCTTCGTCGGCTTCAATCGCCGCTTCGATCCGACCCACAAGGCGATGCACGACGCGATCAGAAAAGGCGACATCGGCCGCCTGGAGATGATCGTCGTCTCCAGCCGCGATCCGGAGATCTCGCCACCGGACTACGTCCAAGCGATGCGCTACGGCATCTTCTACGACACCATGATCCACGATTTCGACATGGTGCGTTGGCTGACCGGCCGCGAGCCGGTCGAGGTGTTCGCCTGCACGTCCGTGATGCTCGACGACAAGGTCAATCCCGTCCGCGATCCGGATACGGCGATGGTCGTCCTGACCATGGACGACGGCGCGCTGGTGCATGTGAACTCCAGCTTCCGTGCCGTCTACGGCTACGACCAGCGGATCGAGACCTTTGGCGAGAAGGGCATGCTGATCTCCCGCAACCAGCAGCCGACCGGCCTCGAGCGCTATACCGCCGACGGCATACGCCAGGACCCGCTGCACTACTTCTTCATCCAGCGCTATGCCCAGGCCTATGCGGATGAGCTCGACCACTTCGTCCGGGCGGTCGAGGCCAAGGCGCCGCTCTCCATCGGCTTTGAGGATGGTCGCCGTGCGCTCGCCATCGCCTATGCCGCGATGGAATCGGCCAAGTCGGGCAAGCCGATCCCGATCAAGGGTTGATCACGCTTGGCCCCGATCCCGGAGGATGACTGGCCGGGGGAGGAGCTGGCGCGCGAGTATCTGGCGGACCCGTTCGGCGAACCATCGCCGGGCTTAAGGACGCTTCTCGACCGCATGCGGGACGAGCCGCCGGAAGGCCGGCTTGTCCTGCTGCAGCAGGCCCCGGCCAGACGATGGCTGCTGGCGCGCCTGACGGGCCGAAGAGGCGAGGCGCCGGAGATCGTCGACCCGGCGCCTTTCGCTGACCTTGCCGAGGCGGCCCGGGCGATCTTCCGGCGACGCTGGCGTCGCCTGACCGGACGCGACCTCCCGTAATGGAGATCCTCGGATACACCGACCGCTGGAGCATCGCCCCGGACGAGACGCTGACGGTTTTCGTCTCGTGCAGGGAGGCGGGCCGTTTCCACGCCGACATCGTGCGGCTGCTCGGCGGCCCGACCACCGAGGACGCGTTCTCGGTGGAGGAACAGGCGGTCGGGGCGAGCGCTGACGGCTGGTATGAAGGCGGTCCCCAGGTGACGTCGAGTGGCTCGTATGCGGTGGTGCATTCGGACGCCGTTTTCGATGATGTCCGAGGCGTCGCTCTGGAGATCTCGGTCTGGCCGACGATGCCGAACCCGGGGCGACAGACGCTGATGGCGCGACGGGCTGGCGGCCGTGGCTTCTCGCTGCTACTAAAGGAGGGCCATCCGACCCTCATGATCGGCAACTCCGTCGTTCTGCAGGCACCCGTCGCCTTCGAGGCGCGCCGCTGGTACCGGGTCAAGGCCAGCATCGACGTGGCTGCTGATTGCGTTGCCCTGTCCATTGCGCCCGCGCATGCCTTGGATGGCATCGAGGCCTGGAGCGGGCAAGACCGGGGTGGGGCCGCCTATCGACCGGCATCCGGCGCGCCGCTGATCTTTGCGGCGTCGCTGGATCGAGAGGCGACCGAGCATTTCAACGGCAAGCTCGAGGCACCGGCCCTCTTCGACGGAGCATCGCAGAGCGAGGTGCTGGCCCGCTGGGACTTTTCGCGCGGCATCGAAACCGACCGCATCGAGGACATCGGCCCTCGTCGCCTCCAGGGCCGCGTCGTCAACCTGCCTTTGCGGGCGGTGACGGGACCCTCCTGGACACCCGATGCCGACGATTGGCGGCAGGACCCGGCGAAATATGGCGCCATCCACTTTCACGCAGACGATCTGTCCGACGCCCGGTGGCGCCCCAGTTTTTCGTGGGTGATTCCGGAGGACCTGCCGAGCGGCGTCTATGCGGTGCGCCTCAAGAAGGGCGAGGGCGTTGACCGCATTCCCTTCTTCGTCCGGCCAAGGCGTGGCACCGCGACCGTGGACATCGCCGTTCTGCTGCCGACAGCCACGTACATGGCCTATGCCAACGATCATCAGGCCTTCGACAAGCCTCAGCCGGAACGCAGCATCGGCCGCCCCATCGTGCTCCAGCCGCAGGATCTCCACTTGCATCTGCACCGCGATCTTGGTCTCTCCCTCTATGACCGCCATGCCGACGGCTCCGGCGTTCATCATTCCTCGCGGCTACGCCCGGTCCTCACCATGCGGCCGCTCTATCGGCGCTGGGACGGCGCCGATGGCGTCGGGCTGCGCTGGTTCGGCCTCGACCTGCTGCTGATCGGCTGGCTCAACCGCCTCGGCCGACGGTTCGATGTCCTCACAGACGAGGATCTCGACCGCGAGGGTGCCGACCTCCTGTCTCGCTACCGCGTCGTCCTGACCGGCAATCAGCCGGAATACGCTTCCGCCTGTATGCTCGATGCACTCGAGACCTACACGATGAGTGGTGGGCGGTTGATGTATCTCGGCGGCAACGGCTTCTACTGGCGTGTCGCCTTCCATCCGAGCCAGCCGGGCGTGATCGAGCTGCGGCGGGGACATGACGGCGCTGGTGCCTGGGTCTCGGCTTCGGGAGAGGCACGTCATGCCTTCACCGGTGAGGCCGGCGGCACCTGGCGCACTCTCGGTCGACCGCCGCAACGACTCGTTGGCATCGGCTTCGTCGCCGAGGGTTTCACCCGCTCGGGCCCCTACGAGCGGACACCGGGGAGCGACGACCCCGCTGTCGACTTTGTCTTCGACGGCGTGGACGGCCGACGGATCGGGACCGAGGGGCTATCGGGCGGTGGTGCCGCCGGGATCGAGATCGATCGCACCGATCCCTCCCTCGGAACGCCGACCAATGCCGTCGTGCTGGCGTGCGCGGCCGTACCGTCCGTCTACTACGCCGGCTGCACGCTGGAGGCGGCCGCCGGTGGACGGCAGCCGGCCTGTGCCGAGATGGTTCTGTTCACGCGACCGGGGGGAGGGGCGGTCTTCTCGACCGGCTCCATAGCCTGGATCGGGGCGCTGCCCTGCAACGGCGATGTCAATGCGGTCTCTCGAGTGACCGCAAACGTGCTGCGGCGATTCCTCGACTCGACGCCTCTTACGCCGACGGCAGCACCGCCAGGCCCGACGGACTGAACGAGAGCGCCACGTCGGTCCCGATCTCGATGAGATTGTCGGCCAGGCGGTCGATGATGAACAGATCGCCGACCTCGGTCGAGACCGTGTACTCGGCGTGATCGCCAAGAAAAACCGCGCGCAGGACGCGTCCCGGCAGCGCCGAGTTGATCGACCTCGCTTCCAGGCGGATCGCCTCCGGCCGGATGGCCACTTCGATCGGACCGTTGGCGACGTCACGATGGGGCAGGGTCAGCGAGACATTGCCGAGCTGGACCCTCGCCTCGACGGCTCCCAGGCGCTCCAGCCGGGCGGCCACCACATTGGCCTCGCCCATGAATCCGGCGATGAAGCGGTTGGCCGGCTGCCGATAGAGCTCGACCGGCGAGCCTTGCTGGGCGATCCGCCCCTGGTCCATGACGATGATGCGGTCGGAAACCGCCAGCGCTTCCACCTGATCGTGGGTCACATAGACGGCGGTCAGGCCGAGGCGCTGCTGGAGATCGCGGATCTCGTCGCGGACATGCCGGCGGAGGCGTGCATCGAGATTGGAAAGCGGCTCGTCGAACAGCAGGACGGCCGGCTCGAGCACGATCGCGCGGGCGACGGCGACCCGCTGCTGCTGCCCGCCCGACAGCTCGCTCGGCAGCCGGTCCTCCAGGCCGCCCAGGCCCACGAGCGTCAGAGTCTCCCGCGCCTGTTCTTCGGCCTCCGGCCGGCGCTTGCCGCTGGAGATCAGTCCATAGGCGACGTTCCTGAGCACGGTCATGTGCGGGAAGAGCGCGTAGGACTGGAAGACCATGCTGACGTCGCGATCCGTCGCCGAGAGATGGGTGACGTCGACGCCATTGATCAGGATGGCGCCCTCGGTCGCACGGTCGAGGCCGGCGATCAGCCGAAGGGTCGAGGTCTTGCCGCAGCCGGACGGGCCGAGGAGCGTCACCAGCGTGCCCTTCTCGATGGTGAATGACACGGAGTCGACGGCGACGATCGGGCCGTAGCGCTTGGCGACGGCACGGAACTCGACGGCCGGAAGCTGGGTCTGCGTCATGTGGCTTTGGCGAGAACGACGACGGATCGGCGGCGGAGACGGCGCTCGCCGATCAGGAACTGAATGCCGGTGATCACCGCCAGCATCAGCACGATCAGCACGGAGGCATAGGCGATGGCGACGCCGTAGGTGCCGGCTTCGGCGAGATTGACGATGTAGACCGTCGATAGCATGACGCCGGGGCTGACCAGGAAGATCACCGCGGAGATCGAGGTCATGGCGGAGACGAAGCCATAGACGATGCCGGCCAGGATGGCGGGGCGCAGCAACGGGATCAGGATGCGGCAGACGGTGCCGAAGGATCCCGAGCGGAGCGTGAGCGACGCCTCTTCCAGGCTGCGGTCAATCTGCGCCAGCGTCGCAAGGCCGGCGCGCACGCCCGGGCCCATGTTGCGGACCATGAAGCTGATCACCACGATCAGTCCGGTCTGCACCAGCTCCAGCGGGGGGTTGTTGAAGGCGAGGATGTAGGCGATGCCAAGCACGGTGCCGGGGATGGCCGCAGCCGTCAACGTCCCGATCTCGAAGGCGGTGCGGCCGAAGAACCGCCGGCGCGCCAGGAGATAGGCAGTCATCAGGCCGAAGACGGCGGTCAGCGGCGCCGCGATGAGCGACAGTTTCAGCGTCGTGAACAGCGAGTCCCAGGCCTGGCCGGTGAAGCGCAGCCCGTGATCGGTCGAAATCACCGAGAAGGCAGCGATGTAGTGCTTGAGCGTCACCGTGTGGTTCAGACCCCAGTTCTCGACGAAGCCACCGAAGACGATCATGCCGTAGATAACCAGAGTCAGGGCCGCCCAGGGGATGGCGATGGCGAGGCACGTCCAGCGAACCCCGGCGGGCAGCGGCATCGAGCCGCCGCCTTGGCCCTTGCCGGCGATGGTGACGAAGGTCTTGTTCGCCAGCGTCCGGCGCTGGAGGACGAAGACGGCGATCATGATCGCCAGCAGGATGAGGCCGAGAACGGCGGCGACGCCTCGGTCCTGGCGGGCGCCGACGATGGCAAAGTAGATGCTGGTCGCCAGAACCTGGAAGTCGCCGCCGAGCAGCAAGGGGTTGCCGAAATCGGCGAGGCTCTCGATGAAGCCGATGAGGAAGGCGTTGGCGATACCCGGCAGCGCCAGCGGCAGCGTCACCGTCCGGAACACGCGTCCCGGCCCGGCACGCAGCGTCTGCGCCGCTTCCTCCAGTGCCGGATTGATCCCCTGGATCACGCCGATCAGGACAAGATAGGCGACCGGTGTGAAGGACAGGGTCTGGGCGAACCAGACCCCGGGAAAGCCGTAGATCCAGCGCCCGCCCTCGAACCCGAAGGCCCACTCCAGGATCTTGTTGATCGCGCCGTTCCGCCCCATCAGCAGGATCAGCGCGAGGCCGACGACGAAGGGCGGCGCAATGATCGGCAGGATCGAGAGGAACCGAAGGACGCGGCGGCCGAAGAAGGCGGTTCGGTCGGTGACCAGCGCGAAGGTGAGCGCGAGGAATGTCGACGAGGTTGCGGAGGCAATGCCCAGCAGCAAGGTATTGAGGACGACGCCGCCGGGCGCCCAGATCCGCGGATTGGCGAGGCGCTGGAAGAACATCTCCGGCGCGAAGGCGCCGCGGGGCGTCTGGAAGGCACTGACGCCCATGCAGACGAGCGGGTAGACGACGAAGATCCCGATCGTCGCGACGACGGTGCCGAGCATTCCTGTGACGAAGAAGTCGCCGTCACAGACCCCATAGGCGGCGAGGCCGCGGCAGATCAGCATGAGAGCGGCAAAGGCGTAGACGAAAGCACCGAGACCGAGGCCGGGGTTGCGGCGGGAAAGGGGGCCGAACAATTCTTGTGGGACCGACCAGGTCCAGCCCCGGAGATCGATGGAGAGCGCGACGACGGCGAGCCAGGCGAGCGCCAGAAGGCTGCAGGCAGCCAGCGCCAGGCCGGTCGCTCGGCCGAGCTGAGGATGGCGCAATGGGATCGCCGCGAGCGCGATCGGGAGAGCCAGCGGCAGCAGCCAGTACCGGCCGCCGAACAGCGCCTGGCCGAGCGCCGATCCGCCGGTGCCGCTTGGCCAGGTCTTCGTCCAGTCGAAGGCGAGGATCCCGGCATCGTCGCCCTGCCAGGGCAGGAGGACGAAGCCGATCCAGGCGAGCGCCAGCCAACCGAAGCCGACGATCCGTCGGTTGGCCGGGCTCATGCGCGTGAGGATAACGCGAGGACGGCGCCGATCACTTCGGCGCCGACTTCACCTCTTTCTCGAAGCGCGCCAGAATCGAGTTGCGGGCGTCGTCGGTCGCGTACTTCAGGAGATCGTAGTCGATCATCTTCACCTGCTCGGCGCGGGGCGCGAGCGGATGGAGCTTGGCGTTCTTGTTCGACTGGATCTGATACTTGTTCATGTCGAAGGACACGTTCTGCCCCTCGACGCTGAGAGCGAAGTCCGCCCACTTGCGGGCGCCATCGGGATTCCTCGCATCCTTGATGACGGCGACGCCCGGCATCTCGAAGCCGGTTCCCTCGCACGGCGCTACCGACTTCACCGGGAAGCCCTCGACCGCTTGCGCGATGGAGTCATGCAGGAAGGCGATGCCGATCGTCGTCTCGCCGCGGGCGGCGGCCTTGATGCCGGCCGTGCCCGAACGCGTGTACTGGTTGATGTTCTTGTGCAGCTCCTTGAGATAGGACCAGCCCTTCTCGTCGCCCATCACCTGCAGGATGGTCGTGACCATCGTGTAGGCAGTGCCTGAGGTCGAGGGATCCGCCATCTGGATCTCGCCCTTGTAGGCGGCCTTGGTCAGATCGGCCCAGCACTTGGGTTCCGGCATATTCTTCTTCGCCAGCAGCTCGCTGTTGTAGCCGAAGCCGATGACGCCGGTGTAGATCGGGGTCAGCACGTAGTTGGTGGACGCCGCTGCCTTCACCGCCCAGTCATGGAGCTCGCTCAGCTTCGGCGACTTGTAGCTTTCGAGGTAGCCGTCCTTCGCGGCGATGGCGGTCACGTCCGGACCTGCCGAATGCCAGACATCGAAGCGGGGATTGCCGGCCTCGGCCTTCAGCTGGGCCAGGACCTCGCCATCGGTCTTGCGGCTGATGGCGGCCTTCATCCCGGTCGTCGCCTCGAACTTGACCCGCAAGGCCTCGCACCATTCGAGCTCGAAGGTGCAATTGACGACCACCTGCTGAGCCTGGACCGGGCGAGCGGTCAAACCGGCGACCGATGCGAGTCCCACGGCCGCGATCATGGCGACGGCGCGAAAATTCATGGCGATACCCCCTGCTGCTGGTCCGCATTCGAGCGGCGGACATGTCGATGAAACGCTGACGATAACAACGAAATGGTCTTTTCATAAGAACCATTTCCCGTTATCTGATGGGACCATTTAGGGGCGAGGGGAGCCACGAAATCGGATGGCGAAGCGGGCCTATCAGGCTGACGTCGTTCCCATCCGCCTGGACAAGGCGGAGGGCGCTCCGCTGTTCCGGCAGCTCTACATCGCGCTCAGGGACGCGATCCTTTCGGGCCAGCTGGTCGCGGGCGCGCGGCTTCCGGCGACGCGGGCAATGGCGACCAGCCTCGATGTCGCGCGGAACACAGTCATCACTGCCTATGAGCAGCTTCGGGTCGAAGGCTATCTCGAGGGCAAGGTCGGCTCGGGCACCGTCGTCGCCCGCGACCTGCCGGTCGACTATCCGATGGTCGGCGGCCCGCGGGAACGGCCCTCCTCTCGCGTTGCTCCGGCGCGGCGCCGGGACCGGCGGCTGACGGCTCAGGCGATCAACGCCGTCGAGTTCATCGGACGCACCCCGCGTCGCGGCGACGGCGCATTCGAGATCGATACGCCGGCGCTTGATGCGCTGCCGCTGGAAACATTGCGCCGGTTGCTGACGCCCAAGCTCAGGACCGACTTCCGCCGACTGCTGACCGCGTCCGACCCTGCGGGCATCGAGCCGCTGCGCCGGGCGATCGCCGAATGGGCGCAGGCATCCCGCGGTATCACCTGCTCCGCCGAACAGGTCGTCGTCACGGCCGGCGGTCAGCACGGCATCGATCTCGTCGCGCGCGCACTCCTTGTCGCCGGCGACGTCGCCAGCGTCGAGGATCCCGGCGATCCGTTCGTGCGCACGTTGCTGCGTGGACTCGGCGCCGACGTCATCGGCATTCCCGTCGACGACGAAGGGATGGCCGTCGAGACGCTGTTGGCGACCGGCGCCAGCGCGCGCCTGGTCCACATCACTCCGTCGAACCACTTCCCGCTCGGCGGCACCATGCCAATGGCGCGTCGCATGGCGCTCCTGAACTGGGCGCAGAAGACCGGCGCCATCGTCCTCGAGGACGATTGCGACAGCGAGTTCCGCTACTCGAGCCGCCCCTTGGCCGCGCTCAAGGCCCTGGATGGTGCCGACAACGTCGTCTATGTCGGCACCTTCAGCCGGATCATCCTGCCGTCCTTGCGGCTGGGATACCTGATCCTGCCGGAGGATCTGGTCGCTCCTGTGGTCGCCATCCGCTCGCTGACCGACCGCCATCCGCCGCCGATCGAGCAGCTCCTGATCGCCGAGTTCATGCTGAACGGCCATTTCTCGACCCATGTCCGTCGCATGCGGAAGCTCTACGCCGACCGCCAACAAATGCTGGTCGCGGCGCTTCGCCGGGAACTCGACGATCTCTTCGAGATCAGGCCGGCCGGCGCCGGTATGCACATCATCGGCTGGCTGCCGCGCGGGTGGAACGATTTGGCCCTGGCGCGGCTGGCGGCGAGCAAGGGTTTGGTGCTGCGGCCGGTCTCGCCCTTCTACTACAAGCGGACACCGCGCCCGGGGGTGATGCTCGGCCATGCCAGCGTGACCACTGGCCAACTCAGGAACGGAATCCGGCTCCTGACCAAGACCGTCGCCGAATATCGGGCCACAACGGGAATGAGATCGAATGCAGCTCAGTGACGCCGACCTGTCCCATCGCCTCACCGAGGCTTCCGAAGCCATCTGGGAAGCCGGCCAGCTGATCCTGTCCTTCTATCGGCGACCGCAGGTGCTCGATATCAAGTCCAAGGGTCCCCAGGATCTGGTGACGGCCGCGGATCACGCGGCGGATGCCCTCCTTCAGTGACCAGCCCCCATCGAGTGGTCCAGTTAGAATGTTAGTTTGGAACTAGTACCCGCTATGCCTGAAGCGTGAGTCGTGATTCAAGGGGGCATGGCGAGAGGCATCCCTGAAGCGACCCCGATCATACTGAAGGAAGATGAGCGTGCCCGGCTCGAAGGGTTGGCGCGCTC
>SHVZ01000098.1 GCA_009694025.1 Alphaproteobacteria bacterium
CAAGGCCTTCCTGCGAAAAACTGCCGCTCGCACCCGCGACGCTCTCTGGGAAGCCATCGCAAACGCCATCGAACTCTTCACGGCGACAGACTGCGCCAACTTCTTCACAAACTCAGGCTACGAGCCAGAATGATCGGAAAACGCTCTAGTAGTGTCGCTCAATCTCCTCTCGCAGATCCCGGTGATTCCGGTCCGCCGGCTCGACGGTCTAATCGACGCGGCGGTGCTGGCCGGCGCGGCCCGCGCACTGGTCCTTCACCACCTCGCCGATCTCGATCGCAGCCATGCGGCGACCCTGCTGGTCTCCGATGTCGAGCGCCAGGTGGTCGATCGGGATGGTCGAGAGATCGAGCGCTCCAGCCTGATCGCCGATCTACCCGAGCCGGCGGCCGACCGGCACTGGTGGTGGGAGATCGCCCCAGCGCCGGAAGCCGATCCCCTGACCTCCGAACGACGCCGGGTCGTCGCCCGCTTTGTTCCGGGTGCGTTCGTGGCGGAAAGTCTTTAGACTTCCGAACCAGCCCGACGAAACCACACCCGAGCACTCATGCCAGAGCCCGAAGAAAACGCCGACGCCGGTCGCTTCAAGCGGCTGACCCAGGCCGAGCTCGACAAGATCCTGGAGTCCCATGCGAAATTCGCCTCCGGCCGGTCCGGCGGCCTGCGCGCCAATCTCGGCAGCTACGACCTCTCCTACCTCGACCTCAGCGGCAAGGATCTGTCGAACGCCGAGCTCTCGGGCGCGAAGCTGGCCAACGCCAAGCTCAAAGGCGCCAAGCTGGCGGCCGCCAGCCTCTTCTCGACCGACCTCCGCAAGGCCGACCTGACCGGCGCGGACCTGACGCGCGCCGATCTTCGCGGCGCCTGCCTCCGCGGTGCCAACCTTACCAACGCGCTCATGATGGAGTCGGATCTTCGCGACGGTATTCTCTTGAAGGCCGATTCCAAGGGTAACCTGACCACGATGTCGTTCGACATGACGGTGGCTGATGCTTCAGCGGCGGTCCTACGCGGCGCCAACATGAGCCAGGCGCGCATGTCGAACGCGTTCATCGTGCAGACCGACCTGACCGACGCGATCATGCGCGGCATCAAGCTGGTCCGCGCGGATCTGAGCCACTGCAACCTGACCGGGGCCAACCTGGAGGGTTCCGACCTCTCCGAGGCCAACCTCACCGGCGCGATCCTGCACGGCGCGATCCTCTCGGGCGCCCTCCTCTCCGGCACCAACTTCGAGGGTGCCGACCTCGTCGGCTGCGTGCTCGATTCCGCCGACGCCCGCGGCGCTGACCTGTCGAAAGCGATCCTGCCGCGCTCGCTGGCATCGCTCGGCGAGGAGCTGCGCGAGCTCCTCCAGCGCCACATCGACTGGATCCGCACGGCCGGAAAAAGGGCAGGCGCCTCGACCTCTCGCGCTTCGATCTCGCTGGCCAGAACTTTACCGGCGCCAACCTGTCGGCGGCCAATTTCGAGCACGCACTCCTGAAGGACGCCAATCTCTCCAAGACCGAGCTCCTGATGAGCGATTTCGGCCAGGCCGACCTCCGCAAGGCCGACCTCACCCAGGCCGACATCCGCGGCGTCAACATGCGGCGCGCCAACCTCGTCGGCGCCAATCTGAGCGGCGCCAAGGCCGGGCCGGTCAACCTGCTGGGCTCGTTGACCCAGGTCTGGGTCTCCAACTTCGAGCACGCTCGGCTCTCGACCGCCGACCTTTCGGGAGGCGTCTTCCGCAAGGCCAATTTCCTGGCGGCGGACTTGACCGACGCCTCGCTCCGCGATTGCGACCTCAGGGAGGCGAACCTCCAGGACGTCGAGTTCCAGGGCGCCGACCTCCGCGGCGCCAACATCGAGAAGGCCGACCTCCGCGGGTCGAAGAACCTGACGCGACCGTGAACGAGGAGGAACGGCGCGCCCACCAGCTCGCGCGCGGTCTCGTCCGCGCCTTTGCCGAGATGGGCGAGACGGCGTTGACCGAAGTGACGCTCGCCAATGGCCGCCGCGCCGACGTGCTGGCGCTCGATGCCGCCGGCAGGCTCACCATCGTCGAGATCAAGTCGAGTCGCGCCGACTTTCGCTCCGACCGCAAGTGGCGGGAATATCTGGAGTTCTGCGACGCCTTCTACTTCGCGGTCGCCGAGGGCTTTCCGGTCGAGCTCCTGCCCGACGACACCGGACTGATGATCGCCGACCGCTGGAGCGCGCACGTGGTGCGGGAAGCGCCGCTGGAGCCGCTGTCGGCGCCCCGGCGCAAGGCCATGCTGATCCGCTTCGGCCTGCTCGCCGGCGACCGTCTCAGGCTCGCGGTCGACCCGCCGCTCTGATCATCCGTAGACGAGGCGCGGCAGGGTCATCGACAGGCTGGGGAAGTAGGTCAGGGCGAAAAGAACGAGGATCAGGCCGGGAAGGAACGGCAGGATCTCGCGGGCAAGGTCCTCGAACGGGATCCTGCCGACCTTGGCGACCGTGAACAGCGCGACGCCGAAGGGCGGCGTCAGGATGCCGATCATCAAGTTCATGGTGACGACCACGCCGAAATGCACGGGGTCGATGCCGACCTGCTGGATCACCGGCAGGAACACCGGGACCATCAGGATCATGATGGCGATGCCCTCCATGAAGCAGCCGAGCACCAGCATGACCAGGTTGATGATCACGAGGATGACGAGCGGGTCGGTCGACAGGCCGAGGAAAGCCTCGGCGATCGCCTGGGGCACGCGCTCGCGCGCCAGGACCCAGCCGAACAGGCTGGCGCCGGCGACGATGAATCCGACCACCGCCGAGGTGTTGACCGCCTCCTTGAAGACGCGCGGCAGGTCCGAGAGCTTGAGATCGCCGTAGATGAAAAGGCCGAGGGCGAGCGCGTAGATCGCCGCGACGGCCGCCGCCTCGGTCGGGGTGAAGATGCCGCCGAAGATCCCGCCCATGATGATCAACGGCGTCAACAACGCGAGGAAGGCGCGGCGGAAGGCCAGCCACAGCTCGCGCAAGCCGGCCCGCCGGTGCCTGGCGAGCTCGGGCCGGCCCCTGGCGTAGAAGTAGACGTGGATCATCAGCATGGCGGCCGTCAGCAGCCCCGGCACCACTCCGGCGAGGAAGAGGGCGCCGACCGAGGTGTTGGAGATGACGCCGTAGAGCACCATCGGGATCGAGGGTGGGATCAGGGGCCCGATGATGCACGACGCGCAGGTGAGGGCGCCGGCGAAGGAGGCCTTGTAGCCGTCCTCCTTCATCGCCTTGACCTCGAGGATGCCGAGGCCGCCGGCGTCGGCGATCGCCGATCCCGACATGCCGGAGAAGATCACGCTGCCGATAACGTTGACGTGGCCGAGCCCGCCGGTCAGGTGGCCGACCAGCGCGCGGGCGAAGTCGTAGATGCGGACGCTGACGCCGCCTGCGTTCATGGCGATGCCGGCGAGAACGAAGCAGGGAACGGCAAGCAGCGGGAAGGAGTCGATGCCGCCGATCAGGCGCTGGGCCGCCTGGGTGATCGACTGGCCCTCGATGAAGAGCCAGGCGATACCCATGAAGGCGAGCGAGAAGGCGACCGGCATCGCAAGCGCGATGAGCGAGAGCCAGATGGCGAAGTATCCGAGCACCTCAGATGGCCCCTGTCGTATCGGTCCGCGCTGGACGGCGCTCGCGGAAGTCCTGCCAGTCCTCCCGCATGACGATGATCGTGCGGAGGGTCATCAGCGTCGCCGTCACCGGGATGACGCCGTAGACCCAGGCATAGGGGATCTCCAGCACCATCAGCGGGATCGACCATTGCCTGACGGTGGCGACCCAGCCCCACCAGACGAGGTTGGCGAGCAGGAAGAGGATCAGCAGGTTGACCGCGAAGGACACCGCCCATTGGAGGGCACGAGGCAGCGCGGCGACGAGGAATCCGATGGCGACGTGGCTGCGGTCGGAAACGGCGGCGCTCGATCCCAGGAACACGATGTAGACGTAGAGGTAACGCGACGCCTCCTCGGTCCAGGCAAAAGGATCGTTGAGGACATAGCGGGTGAAGACCTGAAGGGCGAGCGTGGCGAGCAGCGCGGCCATGCAGAGGGCGGCGACGTTCTCCTCGCCTCGCCAGAGCCATCGTTTCATCCGCTATCCCCCGGCCTCGTCGCTCATCGCCGGCGATCCTACCTGCGAATCTCCGGCGCACCCAATGGCTTCGCCGATCCGAGCGCACCATAGCCCTTGCCGCCATGGCCCTTGGGATCGGGTCCGGCCCAGCGCTCGTCCATCGGCTGGTCGGCCGCCTGCCAGCGGGTATCGACCGAGAGCCGGACCCGGCCGGCCGGCGAAGCGTTGTCGACCGACCCATGCAAGGTGAACATGCCGAAGAAGCAGAGATCGCCGGCGCGGAAATCCGCGGTGAGCAGGCGCGCGCCACGCTCCTCGAGGAAGGCGCGTGCGGACTCGGCGACGTGACCGGGCCGCGAGGGGTCGCGGTCGACGTCGTGGCCCAGGTAGCGCCCGATCAGGTCGGCGAAACGGTGCGAGTTCTCGACGATGGCGAGCGGCCCGTCGGCGACGGCGACGTCGCCGAGCGGGGTCCAGGCCGTCACCACCCGGTCGGTGCCGCGGTTCATGTAGACGTGATCGAAGTGGAGCGGGCTCGCCCGGCCCGCCAGCATGGCGCGGAGCCAGACGAAATCGAAGGGACGGACCGTCTCGTCGAGGATCGCGGATGCGATCTGCCGCGCCCGCTCACCGTGGACGGCGCGTCGGACGGCCGGCCCCTCCGAGACCGAGCGCCAGAAGGCGCCGAGATCGGCGTGGAGCTCCTCCCGCCGGCTCGTCCCCGTCGGCAGCGCCGCCTCCGCCGGCTCGGCGATCTCGCCGACCTCGGCCATGCGCTGGAGCACCTCGCGCCTCGCCGCCAGCACCTCGGCGCGGTCGAGGACGCCGCCGAGGAAGAGGTAGCCGGCCTCGGCGAAGCGGGCACGAAGGGCGCTGGGATCCGTGAGCAGGGCCGCTGAGTCGACCATCGGGACGGCGGTGCCGGCCGCCAGCGGCCTTCCTTCGAGGACGGGAATCGAGGCGAGGCCCATGTCACGTGCACGCTAACATGTCAGATGATCGGGCGACAAACGCCGATCGTCCCGATGTAGTTTCGCCGGCGGCGGTTCCGCCTGGGGGTTTGCGCCCGGGTCCGGTGAACTGGCCTTCGAGCGGCGTGATCTCCGAGAGGCCGAACCCTTGTCGCAACCCACCAGCGCCGACTCGCCCTATGCCTGGGTCCGCCTCGCCGCCTCGCTCCTGCTCGCCACCATCGGCGGCGTCGGCATGTGGTCGGTAGTCGTCGTCCTTCCGGCCGTGCAGGCGGAGTTCGCCGTCGCCCGCGCCGGCGCCTCGATCCCCTACACGGCGACCATGATCGGCTTCGCCGTCGGCGGCATCCTGATGGGGCGGCTCGCCGACCGCTTCGGCATCGTCGTCCCGATCGTGCTCGGCGCCGTCTCCCTCGCGTTCGGCTATGTCGGTGCGGCTTTGGCGACCGGCATCTGGCAGTTCACGCTGATGCAGGGCGTGCTGGTCGGCTTCTTCGGCTGCTCGGCGGTGTTCGGCCCGCTGGTCGCCGACATCTCCCACTGGTTCACTCGCCGTCGCGGCCTCGCCGTCGGCATCAGCGCCAGCGGCAACTACCTCGCCGGGACCGTCTGGCCGCCGGTGATCCAGCATTTCGTCGAGACCATCGGCTGGCGCCACACCTACATCGCGATCGGCCTCTGCTGCCTCGTCACCATGCTGCCGCTGGCGCTGGTGCTGAGGCGGCCGTCGCCGCACCGGGCGGACGCGGCGGCCGGTGTCGGCGGCAGCCTCGGCCGACTGCCGATCTCACCGGCTCAGCTCCAGGCCCTCCTGGTGATCGCCGGCCTCACCTGCTGCCTCGCGATGGCGATGCCGCAGGTCCACATCGTCGCCTATTGCGGCGATCTCGGTTATGGCGTCGCCCGCGGGGCGGAGATGCTGGCGTTGATGCTGGGGTTCGGCGTGGTGAGCCGGCTCGCATCGGGCTGGATTTCCGACCGCATCGGAGGGGTCAGGACGCTGCTCCTCGGCTCGACCCTGCAGATGCTGACGCTGCTCTTCTATCTGCCGTTCGACGGCCTGATGTCGCTCTACGTCGTCTCCGCCCTCTTCGGCCTCGCCCAGGGCGGCATTGTCCCGAGCTACGCCATCATCGTCCGCGAGTATCTGCCGGCGTCGGAGGCGGGGGCGCGGGTCGGCGTCGTCCTGATGTCGACCATCATCGGCATGGCGATCGGCGGCTGGCTCTCCGGCGCCATCTTCGATCTCACCGGCTCCTACCGGGTGGCGTTCCTGAACGGCATCGCCTGGAACGTGGTGAATGTGGGGATTGCGGCCTGGCTCTTGTTCAAGCGGCCGCCCCGCCTCGTGCCTGCCTGATGCTCGGCGTCCGATCACGGAGATCACCGAAATGACCGATCCCACATTCTCTGCGGCGCGCGAGCGCTTTCGTTCGGGCAAGCTCATGCCCCGCAAGTTCCTCGAAGCCTGCCTCGAGCGGATCGAGGCGCGCGAGCCCAAGGTCCGCGCCTTCGTCGCGCTCAACATCGCGGGCGCCAGGCGCGCCGCCGACGCGTCGGACAAGCGTTGGAAGGCCGGCAAGCCGCTCTCCTCGATCGACGGCCTGCCGATCGCGATCAAGGACAT
The DNA here is from genome assembly GCA_009694025.1 of Alphaproteobacteria bacterium. Classification (GTDB taxonomy): domain Bacteria; phylum Pseudomonadota; class Alphaproteobacteria; order SHVZ01; family SHVZ01; genus SHVZ01. The sequence continues at coordinate 6,679 of SHVZ01000098.1, forward strand.
CATCGAGACCGAGGACATGCCGACGGAATTCGGGAGCCCGGTGTTCAAAGGCTGGAAGGGCGGGCGCGACTCCGCCTGCGCCTATGCGCTCCGCCTGGCCGGCGCGGTCATCGTCGGCAAGGCGGTCACCACCGAGTTCGCCGGCGCGCCGCCCGGCCCTACCACCAACCCGCACGATCCCAAGCGTACGCCCGGCGGCTCCTCCTCGGGCTCGGCCGCGGCGGTCGCGGCCGGCATGGTGCCGGTCGCGATCGGAACCCAGGTCGGCGGCTCCGTCCTCCGCCCGGCGAGCTTCTGCGGCATCGTCGGCTTCAAGCCGACCTTCGGCGCGCTCAACCGCGGCGGCGTCGGCGACCAGTTCAGCCAGAATTGCCTCGGCACGCTCTCGCACTCGCTCGAAGACGCCTGGGCGGTCGCCCATGAGATCGCCGTCCGCGTCGGCGGCGATCCCGGCTTCCCGCCGTTTGCCGGCGGCGCCGCGCCGGCGTCGCCGCGTCGCCCCGACGTGCTGGCGGTCCTGGAGACCGACGGCTGGGCGGTCGCCGAGCCGGCCGCGAAGAAGGCGCTCGAGGCCTTCCTCAGAAAGCTCTCGGCGGCCGGCGTCACTCTGATCGATCGAAAGACCTCCCGTCGCGTCGAGCAGCTCGAAGGCGCCATCGCCGGCGCCTCCCAGCTCTCGCTCGGCATCAACGACTGGGAGAAGCTCTGGCCCTTCGCCGAGCTCGACCTCCGCGCCGGCAAGGGCCTGAGCGACGGCCTGAGGAAGGCGATCGCCGCCGGCCGAAAGATGACACCTGACGACTACATCGCGCTCCTGAAGCGCCGCGACTTCGCCCGCGACGTCCTGATGTCGCTCGCCGGTGACGTCGATGCCTTGATCACGCTCGGCTCGGCCGGCCCGGCACCGCTCGGCATCCACTCGACCGGCGACGCCGTCTTCAACATGCCGGCCTCGATGCTCCGGAACCCGGCGTTGTCGCTGCCGCTGCTCGAGGCCGGCGGGCTGCCGCTCGGGGTCCAGCTCCTGGGATATCCCAACCAGGAGCGCGCGCTCTCGGGCATCGCCGGCTGGGTGACGGCGCTCGGCGCCAAGGGGAAGAAGAAGCGCTAGCGGGCCCGCGCCAGCTCGGCCTCGATCGCAAGCGCGCCCTCGATCAGCTCGTCGGCGATCCGCTGGTGGTAGGCGTCGAAGGCCTGCTTCGGCTCGCGCAGCCGCGGCGTCGGGTAGATGCCCTGGCGCCACAGGAGTCGCTTGTAGAAGTGGATCGAGTGCTCGAGGTTCTGGTTGGAGAAGGCGAGGGCCGGCAGGCGGCGATGGAAGAGCCGGAGCGCGCCGGCGCGGTCGCCCGAGGTGTGGCGATTGAAGATCGTCACGTAAGCGCGGTGGAGCCCGGTCGGGATGAAGGCGTCGACCTTGCGGTCGAGCGCCTCGATCAGCTGCATCGCCGCCCAGCCGCCGGACACGTGGAGCTTGCCGGAGGTCGCCGCCTTCAGCGCCGTGTACTTGGTGCCGGCATCGGCGGTCTCGACCTTGAGATAGCGGAACGCCGGCACCGCCGCGAACGCGGCGGCGACGGCGGGTACCGGCGCGCCTGGGCCGCTCGCGTCCCAGTCCTGGATCATCAGGTCACGGCCGGAGGCGCCGGCGAGCTCGCGGATCTCACCCTGGTACTGGGCCTCGCTTGCGAAGGCGAGGCTCGCCAGCACGATGTCGCAGCCGAGCCGGGCAAGGGCCTCGGCGTTGCGGCAGCGTTCGTCCTGGGTTGGGGCTGACGCGCCGCCGACCACCGCCGCGCGCCCCTTCGCCACCGCAACGACGGCGCCGACCATGTCGCGGCGTTCGTCGGCCGAGAGCGACAGCACCTCGGCGGCGAATCCCGGAATCAGGAATCCGACGACCCCGGCCTCGACCGCATGGGCGGCGTGGCGCTCGAGCGCGGCCAGATCGACGCGGCCGTCCTCCGCGAACGGCGTGTTGAGGACGGTGACGATGCCGCGGAGATCGCGCGCCGCCGCGGCCACGGGCTCAGACGCCGAGCTGGGTCACGAACTTGGTGTTGAGATAGGCATCCAGCCCCTCGATGCCGCCCTCGTGGCCGTAGCCGCTCTCCTTGATGCCGCCGAACGGCGTCTCGGGCAGCGAGATCGACAGGTGGTTGACGCCGACCATGCCGCTCTCGAGCGCGTCGGCGACCGCGGCCGCGGTCTTGGTCGAGTTGGTGAAGGCATAGGCGGCGAGGCCGAAGGGCAGCGCATTCGCCCTCTCGACCACTTCGTCGAAGGTCTTGAACGGGATGATCGGGGCGAGCGGGCCGAACGGTTCCTCGTTCAGCACGCGGGCATCCTCCGGCACGTCGGTCAGCACCGTCGGGCGGAAGAAGTAGCCGGCATTGCCGTGGCGCTCGCCGCCGGCGGCGATCTTCGCGCCCTTGGCCTTGGCGTCGCCGACGAACATCTCCATGGCGCCGACCCGGCGCTCGTTCGCCATCGGGCCCATCTGCGAGGATGCGTCGAGGCCGCTGCCGAGCTTGAGCCCCGTGGCGATCTCGCTGAAGCGCTCGGTGAATTTCTTGTAGCTGTTCTCGTGCACGAAGAAGCGGGTCGGCGAGATGCAGACCTGGCCGGCGTTCCGGTACTTGCCGGCCGCCGCCATGTCCGCGACCTTCACCGGATCGACGTCGTCGAAGACGATGACCGGCGAGTGGCCGCCGAGCTCCATGGTCGCGCGCTTCATGCCCTCGGCCGCCATCTTGGCGAGATGCTTGCCGACCGGGATCGAGCCGGTGAACGAGATCTTGCGGATCACCGGCGAGGCGATGAGGTAGGTGGAGATGTCGTTGGGCACGCCGAAGACGAGGTTGAGCACGCCCGCTGGCAATCCTGCGTCGTGGAAGGCGCGGACGATGGCGATGCAGGTCCCGGGCGTCTCCTCCGAGGCCTTGATGATCAGGGAGCAGCCGGCGCCGAGCGCGCCCGCGATCTTGCGGGCCGGCGTGATGCCGGGAAAGTTCCACGGCGTGAACGCGGCGCAGGGGCCGATCGGCTCCTTGATCGCCATCTGGCGCACATTGGCCGCGCGTCCGGGAATGATCCGGCCGTAGGCGCGACGGCCCTCCTCGGCCATCCACTCGATGATGTCGGCGGTGGTGCCGACCTCGAGCCGGGACTCGGCCAGGATCTTTCCCTCCTCGAGCGTCAGGACCTGGGAGATCTGCTCCTGGCGCTGGCGGATGAGATCGGCCGCTTTCCGCATGATCTTGGCCCGGTCGTAGGGGCTGGTGCCGCGCCAGACCTTGAAGCCCTTGCGCGCCGCCTCGAGCGCGCCGTCGAGGTCGGCGTGGGAGGCGTGGGGCAGGCGGCCGATCGAGGTGCCGGTTGCCGGGTTGAGCACATCCTCGGATTTGCCGTCGCCGCCCTGGACCCACTTGCCGTCGATGTACATGGCGAGGGTTTCGTACATCTCCTTCGATCCTTTCATAGGGGGCGCGGCGGCAGGGCCGCCGGCGTCACGTCGTGTCGGGAAGGGTCAGGCCGGGCCGAGGCTGAGGACGCGGCAGAAGACCCGCTTGCCCTGCAGATCCCGGCAGAGGTTCTGCACCTTGGTCCGGTCGTCGAAGGGTCCGGCGAGCAGCCGGATGAAGATGCCGCGGCCGTCGCCCGGATCGAATTCGGCGGTCTGGTAGCCGAGCGTCCCCAGCACGTCCGGGTTCGCCCGGGCGAGCGTCTCCCAGCCCTGCTTCGCCTCGTTGACCGTGCGGTAGGAGCCGAGATGGGCGCCGAAGCGCCCGGCGCCGGCCGAGGCCATCGCTGGCTTCGGCTCGGCGGCTGGCGCCGCCCCGGTCGTCGGGCGCGTCGCCGTCGGGCGCGGCTGCCCGGCCGCGGGTTGCTGCATGGCCATCCGCTCGAGCTGAGCCACCTGGGCCTCCAGGCGCGCAATACGGTTCGTTGTCTCAGGTTGTGCCGCCATCGCCTGGTTGTTCTGGGCGTGGTCATGCGCGGTCGCCACGTCGGTGGCCATCGCCATGTTCGAAAGCTTGCGGTCCGGCGCGCGGGCAAGGTCGAAGGCGACCAGCTCCTTGCGCTCGTAGGGCGGCTCCTTGGCGCGCTCGCGGGTCCGAAGGGCGTAGGTCATGATCTCCGGCACGTAGAAGATCGTCTCAAGAACCTCGCCTCTCTGGCAGGCGATTCGCCACGCCTGAAACTCGCCGGCCTTGACCTTGACGGGCTCCTTGCCGACGGCGGTGCAGGTGTTCTCGGCCTGCCAGCCGTCCGGAAGCTTCTCCGCCATGCCGGCGACCTGGAACTTGACCGTCTTACCAGGCTCGAGCGGGAACAGCTTGGCCGGGTCGCCGAAGACCTGCTGCGTGCCGGGGCCGAGGCGGGGATCGCCCGACCAGGAGACTGGCGGCGAGATCACGTCCGCCGCCTGGACCCAGCTCACGCCGCGGTCGTTCTGCCAGATGGCCCGGGGGCCGGCAAAGCCGGTGACCTGCTCCTGTACCTGGACGCCGGTGTCCTCGAAGGTGAAGACGTCGCCCAGGGCGAGGCTAGGCGCCATCGGGCCGTCCGGGGCCTTGGCTGTCGAGGCGGTCGACATGCCGAGGCGGGCGCACCCGGTCAGCGCCAGGAGGGCGAGCCCGAGTCCGGCCCAGCTTCCGACCGACCGCTGCCGTGTTGAGCCCATCGGCGCCTCCCGTCTCTAGAACTTCCGCAAAACCGCTTGCCGGAAAGTCCCTTCAAGCGGCACATCTGTCAAGAAAACGCTCGCCTGCCGGAGGAGGATCCCTGACCCTGACCCAGCGCCTGACCGAACAGGCCCGCGGCGTCTATACCATCTCGGCGACCCCTTTCGCCGCCGACGGCGCCCTCGACCTGGAATCGACCGACCGGCTGATGGAGTTCTACGTCGGCCATGGGGTCCACGGCGTCACGCTCCTCGGCATCATGGGCGAGGCGCCGAAGCTGACGGAAGCGGAGGGCCTCGCCTTCGTCGGCCGCGCGCTGAAGCGCCTCGGAGGCCGGATTCCGGCGGTGATCGGCGTCTCGGCCGCCGGTTTCACGTCCCTCGCCGCCTTCGCCCGGAAGGTCATGGACCTCGGCGGCGCCGGGGTCATGGTCGCGCCGACCCCGGGCCTCAAAGGCGACCGCGGCGTCTACGATTACTACGCCCAGCTCCTCACGCTGCTCGGGTCCGACATTCCCGTCGTGCTCCAGGATTACCCGCAATCGAGCGGGGTCTACCTGGACGTCGAGGTCTTCCACCGGCTGGTCGACGCCTTCCCGCAACTGGTCATGCTGAAGCACGAGGACGCCCCGGGACTGGCGAAGCTGAGCCGCATCCGCGCCGAATCGGCCGCCCAGAAACGGCGCCGGGTGAGCATCCTCATCGGCAACGGCGGGCTCTACTACATGCAGGAGCTGCAGCGCGGCGCCGACGGCGCGATGACGGGCTATGCCTATCCGGAGATGCTGGTCGAGGTGCATCGGCGATTTGCCGCCGGCGATCTCGACGGCGCTGAGGATCTCTATGACGTGCATCTGCCGCTCCTCAAGCATGAGCAGCAGCCGGGGTTCGGCCTCTTGATTCGCAAGGAGATCCTGCGCCGGCGGGGGGCGATGGCCTCGGCGACGGTGCGCGCGCCCGGCGGGCAGCTCCTGGCCGACGACCTCGCCGAGCTGGACCGGCTGATCCAGCGCCTCGAGCGGCGGCTGGCGGGTCAGCCGTCCTCGAGGGCTGTGGCATAGATGCATCTTCGGGTCGAAAATGCCGCTGTAATGGATAAGTCCCTTGGCGTAGGCTCCTGATTGCTTGATTTTCAAGGCGGAAAGCGCCTTGGGGAACGACACCCAGGTACAACTCGTCATGGTGGCAGAGCGGCCGGACGCGCACCCGGCGACGGCTGCCCGCCTAGTACCCGGAATCACTGATCCGCGAAATGGGCTTTGAGGCGCTTTTGATGGACCTTGGATTTGGTCCATGCAAAGGGTTTTGCGGTGTCGTTGTATGCGGTGATGAAGGCGTTGATGTGAGCCTTGAGTTCGACGAGCGAGTTG
>SHVZ01000099.1 GCA_009694025.1 Alphaproteobacteria bacterium
GCGCCAGATCCCTCGCGCCTTCCGTATCGCCGATATAGAGCTTGGCGCCGTAGGGCGGCAGCCCTTCGACGATCAGGCTGGTCGCCGGACGCGGGTGAACGGGCGCTTCAATGGCCATAGAGGCGTCTTCCTGGCGAGTCCGATTTGGGGTGTCCTTCCCCCATGCTACCAGGGTTAGGTGAGACGGAAGGCGCCTATCCTCGGTCCACTCCGCGGATCGTTTCAAGCCGTCTTCGGCGCCGTCTCGCAGGCTTCCAGAATGTCGAGGATCTGGCTGCGAAGTGATCCCTTTGACGGCGAGAAGGAGCCGTCAAAGGCCGCGGAGCCGATAGTGAAGGCGTCGGCGCCGACCGCTGCCAACGCATGGATCTGTTCGCGCGATTTGACGCTGCCGGCGATGATCAGGCGCCCGCCGTTCAACGCGCCGCGGGCTGCCCGCACCAGATCGAGCGGTTCAGCCTCCGTCGCCCGATAGGCGAGCAGATCGACGCCGCCACAGCCGACAGCGCGTGCAGCTCGGCAATGATCGGCGACCAGCGCCGCCGTCCCACCCAGCTTCGTCGGGTGGCCGACGGGCCGACCCGGAAACGGATAGTAGCCCGCGAGGTCGCTCAGAATGCCCTTGGCGGCCTCGATGTTCGTGCCCCCTAGGGTCCGGTCGACGCCGAGATCCCGCCCGGCCGTGAGCGACGCCACCACGGCCTCGGGCGTGGTGCTCACGACCTCCAGGTACGAGACGGCCCCGGCCGCCCGGATCTTCCCGACCAAGCTCCGCATGACGGCAGGCGGCACCCCGATATCCTTAAAGCCGATATGCGTCACGCCCCAGCCGATGATCGACTCGACGAGCTCGTCAGCGTCCTCGACCGTCCTGTCGTTGCGGGTCAACATCATGATGAAGTCCATACGCGCCCCCTTCCCTGCAACCGCGACCGTCAGCCGCCCAGCTTGCGAAGGGCGTGCTTGTGCAGCTTGGGGTCACCGCTGGCACAGATCCGCCCACCTGACTCCAGGCCCAGCGCCCGTCCCTCCCAATCCGTCAGGACCCCACCGGCACCCTCGATGATCGTGACCTGCGCGAGATAATCGTGCGGCTGCAGGCCGCCTTCGACCACGATGTCGATATTGCCGGCGGCGAGTTGGCCATAGGCGTAGCAATCGCCTCCATAGCGCGCCAACTTGACCGAGGTCCGCAGCGATTCGAAGGCGGCGGTATGCGTACTGAACATGTACGGCGAGGTCGCGAAGAGCGTCGCTTCGGCCAAGCTCTTGCACTGCCGGGTCGTCGCCTTCCTGCCGCAATACATCGTGCGACGCCCGACGGAACCGACCCAGCGCTCACCGATCACCGGCTGGTCGATGATGCCGAGGATAGGTACGCCGCGATGAACCAGCGCGATCAGTGTGCCGAACAACGGCACGCCGCAAATGAATGACTTCGTACCGTCGATCGGATCGAGCACCCATACGTACTCGGCATCGATCCGGTCGATCCCATGCTCCTCACCCATGATCCCGTGACCGGGATATTCGCGCGCGATCATCTGGCGCATGCGGGTCTCCGCCAGGCGATCGGCGATCGTGACCGGCGAGGAGTTCCCCTTCTCGATGACCTTGATGCCGGTGCGGAAGTAGCGGCGGGACACGACGCCGGCGGCATCGGCCAGCCGGCCGGCGAGATCCAGGAATTTTGCAGGGCACCGAGCCAGGGTTGCCGTCTTGCGTCGTTGGGTCATCCCGATGGTCTCGTTTGTTCGTGGGAGGTGCAGATCAAGCCGGATCGATGCGAAGCGCTATGTCGCCGCCACGCAGCCGGTCGAGGGCAGCGGCCGGAAGCGCAAGCCGGCGATGACGCAAGGTCTTCGTCGGATGACCTGTCCAGATCGCCTGCCCGTCTTCCGACAGGCTAAGGCGCGCGCGCCGGATATCCGCCAGAGCGCGGAGGCTGACAGGCAAGGCCTGGACCGCGCCTCCGAGACCGGCGGATGGTGCCCAGTACTGCGGCACGACATAGGACAGGCCGTCCCCGACCCGGATGCTTGCGGCGTCGCGCGGCCAACCGAGCATCCCCTCGAGATAGGCCGCGACGTTCGTGCCGACGCGCGCGCCTTCGATGGCGGCCAGACCGCTGGTCTCCACCGCCCGCAGCAGGTTGCCGGCGGCAAAGACGCCGACCGCGCTGGTCCGCCCGAACTGATCGACCGAAGGGCCGGCAGTGACCCTGGCGATGTCGATGCCGCTTCCGGGCAGGAGCGCGGCGTCCGGGATAAAATCGCCGCTGAAGATGACCGTGTCGCAGGGGATGGTTCGCGTGCCGGCAGGCCCACACAGGGTCACGGACTCGACGCGCTCGCTTCCGTGGATATCCTCGATCTTGCTCGAGAGATGGATGGGCACGCCCATCAAGAAACGCGCAGCCAGACCAGCCCCGGCGTAGGACATGACGCGGTCCTCGGCACCGACCATGGCCATGATCTCGAGGCCGGCATGGCGGGCGGTAAGGAGAATCGAAAACGCCACATGCTCGGTGCCGACCACCACCGCACGCCGTCCCTTCACCGGCACGCCGCGGGCAACCATCTGCTGCAGTTGGCCGGTGGTCAGGATCCCTTCTGCCGGCCGGCGTCCAGGCACCAGCCGCGCACTTCGAGGCCGCTCTCGGATCCCAGTCGCCAGCACCACCACCCGCGGCCGCACCCGCACGTGTCCGCACTCGATGCCGACGATGTCGATCTCCGGCCCCGGTCGTACTGCCAGCGCCGAGGTTCGGATGGCGATGGTTATGATGCCCGGATCGAGCGCTCGGAGCAGACGCCGCACCAAACCCGGCCCACTTTCCAGGCGATGGGTGTATTCCCAACCGAAACCGGGGTGATGGCAGAACCGCGGCAGGCCTCCGGCCTCGTCGTCGCGATCCACGACCAGGATCCGGTGCATGCCCCGGCCGGCGAGAGACGCGGCGGCCGCGAGCCCAGCCGGCCCGGCACCGACGACGACGATATCGGCATGCTCTGGCGTCATTGCGGCCGCTCTTTCGACAGGCGATCGAACAGCGCCTGCACGCGCGCGCCACAGAAGAAACCCTGGCAGCGACCGAACATGACGCGCGTGCGGCGTTTGAGTGCCTTCAGCGACTGCGGCGGCAGGGGCGATGCCAGCGCGTCGCGGACTTCGCCTACCGTAATGCCCTCGCAATGGCAGATGATCTCGCGATAGGCCGCGTCGTCGGCCCCTCCGTTGAGCCATGGTCTGTCCCCGCCCGCCGCAAGGCTCGGCACTCGGACCGCCGTCGTCTCGAGCTTGCGCTCGCCCTTGGTCATTTCGCCGACCACGATGCCGGCCACGTGTTCGGCAATGCCGAGGGAGGCCGAGAGGCCGGTGGACCGGATGCCGCCGACCGTGAGCCATCGATCCGACGGTCGCGGGATGATGCGGTATTCCGGCCGCTCGGTCCCCGGACGGATGCCGCAATAGGTCGCCGTGACCTCGTGCTCCAAGAGTCGCGGCAGCATCTTGCGAGCGGCGGCGACCAGCGTATCCAGCCCTTCACGCGTGACCCGCCAGTCGTCCGGATCTTCGATCTCCTCGCTGGTCGGCCCGACCAGGATGTTGCCGAACACGGTCGGCGTCATCAGGATGCCGCGATAGGTGGGCGCCGGGACCGGCTTCAGGACCACGTCGAGCAGCGGCCGCGCGCTCTTGTCGAAGACGATGAATTGTCCGCGGCGCGGGCGCATGACGAAGTCGGTGTATCCGGCCATCGCATCGATGCGCGCCCCGGCGAGGCCACCGCAATTGATCACCGTATCCGCGACGACTTCACCCTTCGGCGTATGGAGATGCCAGGCGCCGTCGCGGCGCTCGGCGCGCTCCACCGGACAGGTGCTGCGAAACTCGACGCCGTTGGTCACGGCATCCAAGGCATAGGCGTAAGGCGTGGAAAACGGGTCGACGATCCCCTCCTCCGGTTCCCAGATGGCACTCACAGCGCCGGGCGAGAGATGCGGAACCCGGCGATATATTTCATCGGCGCCGACCAGCTGGCCCGAGTGGAAGCCAGCGGCGACCGTCTCCTTGTGCATTGCCTCCAGACGTTCGCGCTCGGTTTCGTTCCAGGCCACGGTCAGGCTGCCGATCGGCATGACGGGCAGCCCCATCGCCGGTGCCTCGGCCAAGTAGCGCTGATGGCCACGCGCGACCAGCCGGCATTCGAGCGTGCCGAACGGCGTATCGGCGCCCGTCGACAGGACCGCGGAGTTGCCCTTGCTGACGCCGTCGCCGAGATCGCTTCTGGCTTCGATCAGGACTGTCCTGAGGGCGTAGCGCGACAGCTCACGCGCGATGGCGCAGCCGACGACCCCGGCGCCGACGATGGCGATGTCGAAACGGTCGCTCACGTCGCCAGGCGCTCCAGCCGCCGCCAGCACATTTCGGTGTAGTCTGCGAGATCGCCGCGGAGACCGGCGAATCGCTGCTGCACTTCGCACCACAGCGCCTCGCGCAGCGCGAGGATCGGCTGTAGCTCCCGCACGGTCGCGCGCGCGGCAGCGTCGTGGGCCGCGACAAACAAATCGGCCTGACGAGCTTCCAGACCGAAATGCAGGATCACGGACGCGACATCGACGGCCGGATCGCCGCGACCCGCATATTCCCAGTCGACGATCGTCACCCGTTCAGCCGAGACGATCACGTTTTCCGGGATGAGGTCGGCATGGATGAGGCGGTCGTCAGCAAGGGCCGGCGCCGCCGCCAGGATCGAGGCGACCTGCCGGTGACGCCCGGCCGAGAGCGCCTCGGCCGGCAGCGCGTCGAGATCGCGGCGGCAGATGGTGACCGGATCGAAACTCGGCAGGTCCGGAGGCACCACCACTTGGCCCAAGCGGCAAAGCGTGCGGGCAAGTCGCGCGAGAGTCTTGTCGTCGAGCGGCTCGCCCTGGATCAGGGTCTTGCCCTCGACGAACTCGGTGACCATGACACCGTCAGCGGCATGAATCACCGACGGAGCGACGCCGGCGGTCGCCGCCAGGCGATTGCTCAGCACCTCGTTCGCCCGGCGGATGCCGTGATGGGGCAGATCAACGCCGATGCGCGCGAAATAAGTCCTCCCACCGGCAACGACGCGAAAGTTCTCGTTGGTACGTCCACCCGCGATCGGCTCGATCGCCGGCACGGACGGCCAGATCGGCAACCGGCCCAGCCGGGCGACGGCCGGCTCCTGTATGGCGGCCCCGACCAAGATCTATCTCTCGTGAGCGGGCGCAGACGGCGCCTCGATCACCGAGATATTGGCCGCGGCCAGGTCATCCTGCAGGTCCGCCGGCAACGCGTCCGTGACGAGAACGTCGATTTCGCTGATCGGAACTCCGGTCAACCGCGCATTCCAGGCGAATTTCGGGCTGGTCATCATGGCGATGCAGCGTTTCGCACGTACCGCCATCTTCCGCGACAGCAAGGCGTCGTCGGCATTGGTGAAGCTCATGCCTTCCGCAACGCTGAAGGCATCCGATGACAGAACGGCCACGTCGGCATTGAACTGCTCGAGCATGGCCTCGGCGAAAGTGCCCCCGACCGCGAGAGACGAGCGACGCACGAAGCCACCGAGCAGGCAGACGGTGAAGCGGGGATTCTCCACCAGCAGGTGCGCGACATTGACGGCGGAGGTGACGACGAAGAGTTCCAGATCGGCGGCCACCAGTTCCCGGGCCAGCGCCATGACCGTCGAGCCGTCATTGAGGAAGACGGTCTCGCCGGACTTGATCAGTCCCGCCGTCGAGCGCGCGATGGCTCGCTTCTCGTCGACGTCCTGGTGCTCGCGGATCGCCAGCGCCTCCTCGGCCTGCCGCGTGGTGCGCGGCGCAGCGCCGCCGTAGCCCCGCTCGACCACCCCCTCGCGGGCCAGGGCGTCGAGATCGCGCCGGATCGTGGCGCTCGACGCTCCCAGGATGTCGCTGAGTTCGGCGACCGACACCGCCCCGCGAACCGCGAGTTCGCGACGCAGAATCCGCCGGCGCGCGATCGGATTCCGGCGGGAAGCTGAGGAGATCGTCATCCGCGATAGGGCTCCCTGCTCTCGACCATTCGCGCACATAATGAGCAGAACAGATCAGAAATCAATCATTCAAGTGCACTTTTATGATTGATATCGGGTAAAAGGGCGGCCTAGGCTGATGGCGAACTCCTGACTGGATCGGGAGCACGGCAAACGGAGGGGGCCATGGCTTCGATTTGGGATCGACGCTTTCCTGTCTTGAGCGCCGGCATGCTGACGACCGCGACGATACTGGTGGCGCTTCAAGTGGCGACGCCGCGTCCGGCACTCGCCAGTGCCTGCGCCAGCGTTGCCGACAGCAAGGGCCTGAAGACGGCCGTGCCGCAGCAGGGCGACCTGGCGGAAATCGAGAAGGCTCTCGGCAAGCTGACCTTCCGCGACAATCCGCTGTTCGCAGACAAGGTGAAGGCGGGCCAGCTGCCATCGGTCGACAAGCGGTTGCCGGCCGAGCCGCTGGTCGTCGTCCCCTATGAGGAATGCGGCAAGTACGGCGGCACGCTGCGCGGCCTCTCCCGCGCGCTCGAATCCGGGTCGGCCGAGGTCTTGAGCTGGCGCCAGGTGAACCTGGTGAGGCTCAGCGACGATCTCTCGACCATTGTGCCCAACGTCGCCAAGTCATGGACGTGGAGCGACGACCGCAAGCAGATCACCATCACGCTTCGCAAGGGCCACAAATGGTCGGACGGCGCGCCGTTCACCGCCGACGACGTGATGTTCTATTTCGACGACATCATCAAGAACAAGGACCTGCATCCGACCACGCGGGCCGAGTGGATGTCAGGTGGCAAGCCGGTCGATGCCGAGAAGATCGACGAGACGACTTTCAAGCTGACCTTCGCCGCGCCGAATCCCGGCCTGCTGCATTTCCTCGCGACCGGTGGGTCGTACTTCGCTGCCTACGCGCCGAAGCACCACTACATGAAGTATCACCTCAAATATAATCCGAAGGCCGAAGAGGAGGCCAAGGCCGCCGGCGCGGAAAACTGGGTCAAGAATTTCCACCGGATCTGGAGCCGATGGAAGGACGCCGAGACGATTCCGGCGCACGCGCTCACCCGCCCGACGCTCGAAAGCCACATCATCGAGGTCGAGACCAACACCCAGCGCCGGATCTTCGTCGCCAACCCCTTCTACTTCAAGGTCGACACCGCCGGAAACCAGCTGCCCTATATCGACCGTCATCACGAGCGCTTCCTCAACAAGGATCTCCAGACGCTCGCCATCCTCAATGGCGAGGTGGACCAGAAGGCGCAGGGCATCGATCTCGAGGACTATCCCGTCCTCAAGGAGAACGACGCCAAGGGCGGCTATGTCCTGACGCTGCCACCGGGGCAGACGGCCTATCCGGTCGCCTTCAACATCACGCACCGCGACCCGGCTCTGCGCCAGATCTTCGCCGATGTCCGCTTCCGCCAGGCGATGTCGCTCGCCATCAATCGCAAGGAGATGAACGAGACGCTGTGGTTCGGCCTCGGTACGCCGGCGGCGGCCTTGCCTTTGAAAGTGCCGTTCGTCACCGACGCCGATCGCAACTACATGATCAACTACGACCCGGCGGCGGCAAACAAGCTGCTGGACGACATGGGCCTGAAGCGCGGAACCGACGGCATCCGCCTTCGCGCCGACGGCAAGCCGCTTCAGCTTCTCTGGGAATACACCTCGCAGTTCGCCTCCAACGGCGCCGTCCAGCTCGTGCGCGGCTACTGGAAGGCGGTCGGCGTCGACGTGAACCTGAAGGAGATCACCACCCAGCTGACGCGCCAGAAGGCGCTCGAAGGCGGCGCCGACATCCTGATGGAATGGGACGTTCCGTTCGAGCCCAACCTGATCAGCGACGTCCAGACCTACATGCCGCCCTACCGCCCGGCTTCGCCGCTGTTCGGCGCCGCCTGGCGCCAGTGGAGCGACAGCAAGGGAGCCAAGGGCGAGGAGCCGCCGGCCTGGGCCAAGCGTCTCTACGCGATCGAGCTCGAGTGGCGGACGCTGGTCCCCGGCAGCCCGCGCTATCTCGAGCTCGGCAAGGAGATGGTGCGCATCAACCTCGATAACATGACGATCATCGGCACGGTGACCGACCTGCCGGGACCGACGGTCGTTTCGAAGAAGCTTGCGAATGTGCGGGAATGGACGGTGCAGCACTACAACTACGCGCGCACCTATCCCTTCCGCGCCGACCAGTGGTACTTCGCACGCTGAAGCGGTCCTAGGGCCACAAGCAGGCGCCGGGACCGATGCTGCGGTTCGCATCCCAGCGCCTGCTCGGCATGGCTTTGACGCTATGGCTGGTCTCGATCGTCGCCTTCGCCGTCATCCAGGCGCCGCCGGGCGACTACGCCGAGGCATACCTGACCGAAAAACAGCAGTCGGGCGCCGTCCTCACCCAAGAGGAGCTGACGCAGATGCGCCAGTTCCTCGGCATCGACCGGCCATGGTACGTGCAATACGCCACTTGGTTCTCTCGCATCGTTCTCAACGGCGACTTCGGCCATTCGTTCGAATGGAAACGCCCAGTCGCCGATGTCATCGGCGAACGCCTGCCATTCACGCTGGCCCTCGCCTTCACCACGCTCCTGTTCATGTATGCGGTCGCCCTGCCGATCGGCATCTATTCCGCGGTCCGGCAGTACTCGGTCGCCGACCACACCTTCTCGCTGATCGGCTACATCGGCCTGGCGACGCCCAATTTCCTTCTGGCCCTGGTGCTGATGTTCCTCGGTCAGCAATGGTTCGGGCAGAGCATGGGCGGCCTGTTCTCGCCCGAGTACCAGGAAGTACCCTGGAGCTGGAACAAGCTGCTCGACTTCCTGCAGCATCTCTGGATCCCGGTGATCGTCCTGGGTACGGCCGGGACGGCATTCCTCGTGCGCTCCATGCGCGCCCTCGTTCTCGATGAGCTCGGCAAGATGTACGTCGTGGCGGCGCGTGCCTCCGGCCTGTCGCCGCTCCGGCTGCTGCTCAAGTATCCGGTACGCATGGCGCTGAACCCGATCGTTGCCACTCTCGGATGGCGCCTCACCTTCGTCATTTCCGGTGCGCCGATCGTCGGCGTCGTCATGTCGCTGCCGGATACCGGCCCGCTGTTCCTGCACTCGCTGCTCAACCAGGACATGCCGCTCGCGGGCGCCATGGTGTTCATCTATTGCGCGCTCACCATCATCGGCACATTCGTTTCCGACCTTCTGCTGGTGATGCTCGATCCGCGCATCAAGATGTCCTGAGGAAGCCTGGCACGTGAGCTCAGTCACCCCAGCCCTGCCGCGCACCTCCGGCACTTTCCTGCGGCCAGATTCGGCAACGCAGTGGCAGCTGATGTGGCGCCGGTTCCGCCGGCATCACATGGCGATGCTGGGCTTGAGCATTCTCGGTCTGCTGATGGTCATCGCCATCTTTGCCGAGATCATCGCGCCCTATCAGCCCTCGCAACGCAGCATCCGTTATCTCGCCGGCGAGCCGACGGGCGTCCATTTCTTCGACAGCGACGGCACCTTTCACGCACGGCCATTCGTCTATGCCCGGATCATCAAGCGCGATCCTGTCACGCTCCGCGCGGTGCCGACCGTGGATCAGCAGACCCGCTGGCCGATCCGGTTCTTCGTGCACGGCGAGCCTTACAGACTCTGGGGACTGATCCCGACCGACCTGCACCTCTTCGGCGTCGAAAGCGGCTTTATCCACCTTTTCGGCACCGACAGCCTGGGGCGCGATCAGTTCAGCCGGACCATGTATGCGACCCGTGTGTCGATGTCGATCGGCGTCATCGGCGTCGCCGTGTCCTTCGTGCTGGGCACCATCATCGGCGGCATCGCCGGCTATCTCGGCGGAATGGCCGACCTGCTCATCATGCGGGTGATTGAGTTCATCCGGTCGATTCCCACCCTTCCCCTCTGGCTCGCCTTGAGCGCGGCGCTTCCCCGCGACTGGAGCTCGCTCCAGGTCTATGTCGCCATCACCATCCTGCTGGCCCTGATCGGCTGGACCCATCTCGCCCGCACCGTCCGCAGCAAGCTGCTGGCGCTGCGCGAGGAGGAGTTCGTCGTCGCCGCCCGCCTCGCCGGCTGCTCCGATGCCCGCCTGATCTGGCGGCACCTGCTGCCGTCGTTCATGAGCTTCCTGATCGTCGACCTTACCATCGCCTTCCCCGAGGTCCTGCTGGCGGAGACCTCGCTCAGCTTCCTCGGCTTAGGTCTGCGCGAGCCGGCAGAGAGCTGGGGCGTCCTCCTCTATGCGGCACAGAACGTTCGCTCGATCGCGCATCTGCCCTGGCTGCTGATCCCCGGCCTCTTCGTGATCGCCGCGGCGCTCGCCTTTAACTTCATCGGCGACGGCATGCGCGACGCCGCCGATCCCTACGCCAAATAGCGCCGGCCATGCGCGACGGCTCGTTGCTCCAGGTTCGCGACCTCCACGTCAACCTGATGCTGTCGGGCGGCCAAATCGGCGTCATCGACGGGGTCAGCTTCGCTGTCATGCCGGGCGAAGTCCTGGCTTTGGTCGGCGAAAGCGGTTCCGGCAAGAGCGTCACCGCGCTGTCGATCCTCAGGTTGCTGCCGCGCGAGCTGAAGATCGCTTCGGGCAACGTCCTCTTCCAGCCGACAACGGGCGCACCGCCCGTGGACCTGGCGCAGCTTCCGGCGGATGGACCCGAGATGCGCAGGATTCGCGGCAACCGCATCGCCATGGTGTTCCAGGAGCCGATGAGCTCATTCTCGCCGCTCCATACCATCGGCAACCAGATCGGCGACGTGCTGCGCCTGCATCGGGGATTGAGCGGTGCCGTCCTGCGCGAGGCTGCCGGCGAGTTGCTCGACCGGGTCGGGATATCCGACCCCGGCCGCGCCATCGACCGCTATCCGCACGAGTTCTCGGGCGGGATGCGCCAGCGGGCCATGATCGCCAAGGCGCTGGCCTGCGATCCCGCCCTCTTGATCGCCGACGAGCCGACGACCGCACTCGACGTCACCATTCAAGCTCAGATTCTCGACCTGCTGCGCCGCCTGCAGTCCGACCTCGGCATGGCGATCATCTTCATCACCCACGATCTCGGCGTCGTCGCCCAGATGGCCGACCGCGTCGCCATCATGTACACGGGCAAGATCGTGGAGACCGGGACAGTCCGCGACATCTTTAAGCGGCCGAAGCACCCCTATACCGGGAGCCTGCTGCAGGCGGTACCGAGGCTCGGCCGCCTCCGGCACTGGCGGGATCTTCATCCGATCCAGGGCGCCGTGCCGAGCCTCTACAACCTGCCCAGCGGCTGCACCTTCCACCCCCGCTGCAATGCCTTCGTCGCGGGCTTGTGCGAGCGCGACTTCCCCGCACCGCGCGACATCGACGCCGGCCACAGCGTGAGCTGCCACCTCGTCGAGGAGGCACCGCCGCCGTGACCCCGCTCATCAGCATCGAGGATCTCCAGGTCCACTTCCCGATCAGGAGCGGCGCCACCTTCGGCCGCACGACCGGTTACGTGCGTGCCGTGGATGGGGTCAGCCTCGATATCCGCCGGGGCGAGACCCTGGGCCTGGTGGGCGAAAGCGGTTCCGGCAAGACCACGCTCGGCCGCGCCGTGCTCCGGGTGGTCGAGCCGACAGGCGGGCGGGTTCGCGCCCGCGTCGACGGCGGCGAAGTCGACATGCGCACCGTCGACCGCGCCGGCCTTCGCCGTCTCTGGCGGCACATGCAGCTGATCTTCCAGGACCCCTACGCATCGCTGAACCCGCGTATGACCGTGCGCGAGATCATCGGCGAATCGCTGCTGATCCACGGCCTCGCCAAAGGCGAGGCGCTGGAGCAGCAGGTCATCGACATCATGCGCCGCTGCGGCCTGGATGCCGAGCATCTCGGCCGCTATCCGCATGCCTTCAGCGGCGGCCAGCGTCAGCGCATCTCGATCGCACGCGCTTTGGTCATGCGCCCCGAGTTCATCGTCTGCGACGAGCCGATCTCTGCCCTCGACGTCTCGATCCAGGCGCAGATCCTGACCCTCTTGAAGACGCTGCAGGCCGAGCTGGGGCTTACCTACCTGTTCATCGCCCACGATCTCGCCGCCGTCGCCTATGCCTGCGACCGCGTGGCGGTGATGTATCTGGGCCAGATCGTCGAGCTTGCCGACACCCAGGCGCTCTACTACACGCCGAAGCATCCCTATACCGAAGCCCTGATGTCGGCGATTCCTGTGCCCGATCCCGACGCTGAGCTCCGGCCGGTGCTGCTCTCGGGCGAACGGCCGGATCCGTCCAATCCGCCGCCGGGCTGCCGCTTCCACACCCGCTGCCGCTACGCCGATGCGAAATGCCGGACAGAGATGCCGGCGCTCGCCGCGATCGGTGACGGCCACTGGGTCGCCTGCCATCACGCCGCCTCCCTCTCGCTCGTGGGTGCGAGGGAGCAGGCGGACGCGATGATGTCCT
>SHVZ01000100.1 GCA_009694025.1 Alphaproteobacteria bacterium
CCAAGCTCAAGGCCTTCCTGCGAAAAACTGCCGCTCGCACCCGCGACGCTCTCTGGGAAGCCATCGCAAACGCCATCGAACTCTTCACGGCGACAGACTGCGCCAACTTCTTCACAAACTCAGGCTACGAGCCAGAATGATCGGAAAACTCTCTAGTTGTTCAAAAGTACCGGCTCAGGTTCCGCCGGATGCGGGTGAGGATCGGCTCGTCGGCCGAGGGAAACACGAACGCCTTGCCGGTGATGGTCTCGTAGGCACCGATGTAGACCTCGGCGGTCTTCAGGATCATCTCCTCGGGGATCTTCGGGATCGGGTCCTTGTAGGGATCGCAGCGCTCGGCGACCCAGTTTCGGACGAAGTCCTTGTCGAAGCTCTCCGGCCGCCCGCCCTTCTCGAAGCGCTCCTGGTAGCTGCCCATCAGCCAGTAGCGGCTCGAGTCGGGGGTGTGGATCTCGTCGGCGAGAACGATCCGGCCGGCCTCGTCGGTGCCGAACTCGTACTTGGTGTCGACCAGGATCAGGCCGCGCTTGGCCGCCACCTCGCGCCCGCGGGCGAAGAGCGCGTGCGCGTAGTCCGAGAGCACCCGCCACTGCCCGGCCGAGAGCAGGCGGCGGTCGATGATCTCGGTCGAGGTCAGCGGCTCGTCGTGGCCGCCGACCTGGGCCTTGGTCGTCGGCGTGATGATCGTCGCCGGCAGCTTCTGGTGGGGCTCGAGCCCATCGGGCAGGCGGATGCCGTACATCTCGCGCTCGCCCTTCTTGTAGAGGGTCAGGATCGAGGTGCCGGTGGTGCCGGCGAGATAGTCGCGGACCACGATCTCGACCGGAAGGATGGCGAGCCGCCGGCCGATGACGACGTTCGGGTCCGGGTAGTCGAGCACGTGGTTCGGGCAGATATCGGACGTCGCCTCGAACCAGTGGCGCGCCGTCTGCGTCAGGACCTGCCCCTTGAAGGGGATGGCGGCGAGATTGAGGTCGAAGGCGCTCAACCGATCGCTCGAGATCAGGATCCGCCGCCCGTCCGGGAGGTCGTAGTTGTCGCGGACCTTGCCGCGGTAATGGTTGGGCAGCTCCGGGATCGTCGCATCGGCCAGCACCAGATGCGCGCGCGCCTTGAGAGCCGTCATGTCCATCCGCGTCGTCCTCGAAGCCGTTCCGCCTGAATGCGCGGGCGATTGTAGGAGGGTGCGCCCGGGTGGCAAGCTTTCAACCGGCGACCCCTCGGGAGGACGTGCGATGGCGGACGACGCGGTGACGATCCTCGAAAGCTTTCCTCAGAAGATCCGCGAGGTCCCGAACCTGTGGATTCCCTTGAAGGACGGGAGCCGGCTCGCCGCCCGCATGTGGCTGCCGGCCGACGCCGAGTCGAAGCCGGTGCCGGCGGTCCTCGAATACATCCCCTATCGCAAGCGCGACGCGACGTCGGTCCGCGATTCCAAGCTGCATCCCTATTTCGCCGGCCACGGCTATGCCGCGGTCCGCGTCGACATGCGCGGGTCCGGCGACTCCGACGGCGTGCTTACCGACGAGTATCTCAAGCTCGAGCACGACGATGCGCTGGAGGCGATCGACTGGCTCTCGAAGCAGAGCTGGTGCACCGGCGCGGTCGGCATGATGGGCAACTCCTGGGGCGGCTTCAATTCGCTCCAGGTGGCGGCGCGCCGGCCGCCGGCCTTGAAGGCGATCATCACCTCATGCTCGACCGACGACCGCTACGCCGACGACATCCACTACATGGGCGGCTGTCTGTTGAACGACAACATGAAGTGGGCGGCCAACATGTTCTCCCACAACTCCCGCCCGCCCGACCCGGAGATCGCGGGCAACCGCTGGCACCAGATGTGGCTGGAACGGCTCAATGGCAGCGGGCTCTGGATCGAGACCTGGCTCTCCCACCAGCGCCGCGACGCCTTCTGGAAGCACGGCTCGGTCTCTGAGAACTACGCCGACATCCACTGCGCGGTGTTCGCCGTCGGCGGCTGGAACGACGGCTACTCCAACGCGATTCCCCGGCTGATGGAGAATCTCACCTGCCCGCGCATCGCCTGGATCGGCCAGTGGTCGCACCAGTACCCGCACGACGCGGCGCCGGGCCCGGCGGTGGGCTTCCTAAAGGAAGCCGTCCGCTGGTGGGACCATTGGCTGAAGGGCCGCGATACCGGGATGATGAAGGGGCCGATGCTCCGCTGCTATATCCAGGACTACGCCCCGCCGGTCGCCAAGCCGAAGCGGATGGAGGGCCGCTGGGTCGCCGAGCCCTCCTGGCCGCCGCCGAGCGTCCAGCCCCGCCGTCTCTGGCTCAACCCGGGCAGGCTTTCCGACAAGGCCGGTGCCGAGACAGCGCTTCAGATCCGCTCGCCGCTCTCGCCCGGCCACTACGGCCGCTGGTGCCCGCATGGGCTCGGGCCCGACATGCCGACCGACCAGCGCGAGCTCGACGGCGGCGCGCTGGTGTTCGACTCCGATCCGTTGCCTGAGCGGATCGAGCTCCTGGGCGCGCCGGTGGTCGAGCTCGACATCTCCTCCGACAAGCCGGATGCGATGATCTGCGTCAGGCTCGGCGACGTGGCGCCGGACGGCCGTGTGTCGCGCCCGACCTACGGCCTCCTCAACCTGACCCACCGCGACAGCCACGAGTTCCCGGAAAAGCTCGTGCCGGGGAAGCGCTATCGGGTGAAGGTCAAGCTCAACGACCTGGGCCAGGCGATCGAGGCTGGGCACCGGATCCGAGTCGCGATCTCGACCGGCTACTGGCCGATCGCCTGGCCGTCGCCGGAGATGGCGACGCTGACCATCCGCGCCGGCGTGAGCCACATCGACCTGCCGGTCAGGAAGCCTCAGGCCGCCGACGCCGGCTTGAAGCCGCTGCCGCGGGCCGAGCGGCCGGCGGCCCTTGCCGCCCGCGTGCTGGAGAAGGGCGGCGAGAGCCGCGAGCTCACCCGCGACATCGAGACCGGGCGCATCACCTCGCATGCCTGCGAGGACGGCGGCACGCTCAGCTACGACGACACCGGCTGGACCATGCGGGCGCGCCAGGACCAGTGGTACTCGATCCTGCCGGAGGACCCGCTCTCGGCGAAATCCGAGGTCGCCTGGTCGGTACGCTTCTCGCGGCGCGAATGGAACGCCGAGACGCGGACCCGCACGGTGATGACCTCGACCGCGACGCATTTTCGCCTGGCGGCATCGCTCGACGCCTTCGAGGGCGGCAACCGCATCTTCAGCCGCAACTGGAACGTCGAGATCCCGCGCGATCACGTCTAGAAGCGTTTCGCCTCAGCGTTTGATGTCGGTGGCGAGATGTCCGAGGCAGTCGCCGCGCTCGCAACGGCCGGGATGGCGCATGCAGACGACCAGGCCCGAGGCTTTGAATTTGACCTCGGCCGGTAGCCGCATCGGGTCGTCGACAAAGTGCACGTGGCCGTAGAGCTGCCCCTTCTTCACCGTGTCGCCGAGCTTGACCATGGGTTCGAACAGGCCGGCCTGCGGCGCGTAGACGTAGTAGTCGCGGGACGCGATCTCGATCCACCGCACCTTCTTCGGCGCCGGCGGGATCGGGATCCGCCGGTTGCGCGGAGAGAGATGGCCGAGATGGACGAGCGAACGAAGCGTGCCGTCATAGGCGAGCTTGACGCCATCCGGGTTGACGGTGCCGCTGCCGCCGGCCTCGGTGCCGAAATGGATGACGTTGTTGCGGACGGCGGCGCTGTTGGACATGTTCGGCTCGTCGGAGAAGCCCTGGATCAGGCTGAGCGGCGCGCCGAAGGCTTCGAGCGCGGCGAGCGCCCGCTTGTTCAGCGCCTCGTCGCGGGAAAGAATGATCTGGGCGTAAGGCATGAAGGCCATCGAGGCGCCGCCTGAGTGCAGGTCGAGCCAGGACTCGCACATCGGCGCCAGCACCGCCTCGACGTAGTAGGCGATCTGCTCGGTCGGCGTGCCGTTGGGATTGCCGGGAAAGCAGCGGTTCAGGTTGCGGTCGTCGATCGGCGAGATGCGGGTTCCCGCCATGGCGGCCGGAAGGTTGATCGCCGGAACGACGATGATGCGCCCCTTGATATCGTCGGCTTCGAGGTCGCGGATGAGGCGGGTCAGCGCCACCTGGCCCTCGTATTCGTCGCCGTGGTTGCCGGCCATCAACAGGCTCGACGGACCGGCGCCGTTGCGAAAGACGGCGCAGGGGATGGCAATGGTGCCGGCGCCCGATCGGTCGACCGAATGCGGCAGATGCAGGTAGCCGACCTGCTTGCCGTCCTTCTCGAAGTCGAGCTCCGTCCAGATCCGCGACTTGGCGTAGTTCATCGGCGTCATCCTCTTTCAAAGGTCATCGGAAGCAGGCTGCGCGGTCGCGACGTCCGGCGAATGCCAATCCACCCATGCGCCGGGATTCCCCGGATAGCTGTCGAGGCGAACGTCGCCGTCGACACGGCGCGCACGGCTTCATCTTCAGCCGCAACTGGAGCGTCGAGGTCCCGCGCGATCGCGTCGAGATCCCCTCCCTCGCCGCAGGAGTGGGAGGGGTTCAAGTTCGCCGCTCCTGGCGGGCCATGTCGGTCGAGGAGAGCGCGAGTAGCGTCTCGCCCGGGGCGCCGGCTGGCGGGTAGATCACCTGGGTGTTGATCCGGCGCTTGATCGCCTTCGCCTCCTCGCCGGTCTTCTCGACCGCGCGGTCCCAACCCGACGTCATCACCGCGCCGGCGCGGCCCAAGTCGAGGCAGGTGACATAGCGCGGCTGCGTATAGTCGATGAGCGCCAGGCCGAGTAGATCGCGGGCAGCGTTCTCGCCGGCGAAGCGGCCGAGCTGGAGCGCATGCTGGCAGGACTGCAAGGCCAGATGGCCGTCGCCGGTGTCGGCGGCCGCGGCATCGCCGGTGACGAAGATCTCCGGCGCCGCCGGCGTGCGCAAGGCGCGGTCGACGACGATGCGGCCGAGCCCGTCGCGAGCCCCCGGGACGTGGCGGACGAAGTCGGCGGCCACCATCCCGGTCGTCAGCACGACCGCATCGGCATCGAGGATCGCACCGTCGGAGAAAGTCACGCGGTCGGGGGCGAGCGCGGCGACCGTCCCGCCGAGGCGGAGCTCGACCCTGGCTTCGCCGAGCGCCGCCTCGATCGCCGAACGCGGGCCCGGCCCGAGCTCGGCCCCGACGGACGCGGCGCGATCGGCGAGCACGATCCTCAAACGCTCGCCGTCGCCTGCATGAGCGACGATCCGGTCGCGGAGCTCGAGCGCAAGCTCGATCCCGGTGAAGCCGGCGCCGATGATCACGATGCAGGGCTCGGCGACGACACGCGCGATCTCGGCGAGGCGCCGATCGAAATGGATGGCGTCCGCCTGGCTGTCGATCGAGAACGCCGTCTCGGCGCCCGGAACCGGCGGACGCCGGAGGACGCTGCCGGTGGCAACGACAAGGCGGGCATACGGAAGCCGCGCGCCGCCGGCGAGCCCGAGCGTGCGCGCCGCCGGATCGAGGCCGACCGCCTCGCCCTCGACGAAGCCGATGCCGGCCGCCGCCAGACGCGGCGGGAGATCGATCCCGAGCGTTTCCGGCTTCGCTTCGTAGAGGCGCGGCCGCATTTCCAGCACCTGCGTGCGTGAGACCAGCGTGACCTCTGCGGCTCGGCCGGCGACGCGCTTCGCCGCAAGCGCAGCCCAAAAGCCGGCGAAGCCGCCGCCAAGGACCAGGATGGCCGGGCTCAAGGCTTCCTCCGATCGGCATAGCGATCCGAGAACCACGCGGGAATAGCCATCGCCGCCGCTTGCGAGCGCTTGGCCTCTACCTCGAGGGCGATGTCGGCGAGGCTGGTGCGGGCGAGCTCGCGGCGCATCGCCGCTTCGGCCGCGAGCATCACCCGATGGATCTCGCAGACGCCCGAAGTCGCCGCCCGCGGCCGCGCGCCTTCCGGCCAGAGCGCGCAGCGCGCCCGGATCTCCCGGCACTCGAACAGCGGCGTGCGCCCCTGCGCCGCCTCTGCCACCTCGAGCGCGGTGATGGTGTCCGCTTCGCGCCCCAGCCGCCACCCGCCACGTACCCCTTCGGTGCCGGCGACCAGCCCAGCCTTCTCGAGCCGGGTCAGGAGCTTTCGCATGAAGGCGAGCGGCAGGCGCTGGAAGTCGGCGAGATCTCGTGCGCTCGGGGCCGTCGATTCCAGCGCCAGGCTCAGATTGAGCAGCGTGTGCAACGCGTATTCGACCCGAACGCCGTAGAAGGCCATGTCCGATCCAAACTGCGATCTTATCGGTCGCAGTATAGACCGTCGGTGGGTTCCGACTCAAGACGGCGCCGCGATTGACCCCCGCCCTCAGGACCGGCTAGGAGGGATCGTCCCCTTCGATACCGGAGATCATGGATTGAGGCCCGACCCGGCCGTCCCCGTCCTCGTTGCCGTAACCCAGTTCGTCTTCGCGCCGAAGCCGGAGGTCGCGCGATGATGCGCAAGGGCGCCCAGGTGACGTTGCCGCCCGGGGTTCAGCTTCGGATGTCGGCGGCGGCGCGCCGGGTCAGCCTCCGCGTCGACGCGTCGCTCGGCGTCGTGCTGCTGGTGGTGCCGAAGCGCTTGTCGCTCGCCCGCGCCGCCGACTTCGCCGAGAAGAACCGGCGGTGGATCGACCGGAAGCTGGCGGGCCTGTCCCCGTCGGTCAGGTTCGCCGACGGAGTCGAGGTGCCCTTGGGCGGCATCTCCCATCAGGTCCGCCACCGCCCGGCGACGCGCGGCACGGTCTGGGTCGAAGGCCGCGAGATCCACGTCGCCGGCGCCGCCGAGCATCTGCCGCGCCGGCTGACCGACTGGCTCAAGGCCGAGGCCCACCGCCAGGTCAACGCGCTGGTCGACCGCCATGCCGAGGTCGTCGGCAAGCGCCCGGCCCGCGTCACCCTCCGCGACACCACCACGCGCTGGGGAAGCTGCACGCCGAGCGGCCGGGTCGCCTTCTGCTGGCGGCTGGTCCTGGCGCCGCCCGAGGTGATGGACTACGTCGTCGCCCATGAGATGGCGCATCTGGTCGAGCTCAACCACGGCCCGCGTTTCTGGCGGCTGGTCCGCCGGCTGGTCGCGGACACGGACGGCCCCCGGAAGTGGCTCAGCGACCACGGCATCCGGCTGCACCGCTACGGATGACCGCCCTTCCCCCAGCCCCCCGCTCCGGCTTTCAGGTCAACCTGCTGCTGACCGGCCTGGTCGCCTTCCAGGCGATCTCGACCGATCTCTATCTCGCCTCGCTGCCGACCCTGGTCCGGGTTTTCGCGACCGACGAGGCCAGGGTCCAGCTCACCTTGAGCGTCTTTCTCCTCGGCTCGGCGGTGATGCAGCTCGCTTACGGGCCGATCTCCGACCGCTTCGGCCGGCGCCCGGTCCTGCGCCTCGCCATCGCGCTCTACGTCCTGGCCAGCCTCGCCTGCGCGCTGGCGCCCACCATCGAGGCCCTGATCCTCTTCCGCCTTCTGCAGGCGATCGGGAGCTGCGCCGGCGTCACCCTCGGCCGTGCCGTCGCCCGCGACCTCTACGCGCCGACCGTGGCCGCCAAGGTGCTGGCCTACATGGCGTCGGCGATGGCGATCGCCCCGATCATCGGCCCGATGCTCGGAAGCTGGATGACCGTCGCCTTCGGCTGGCAGGCGAACTTCCTGTTCCTCGCCGGCTTCGGCGCGCTCTGCCTCGTCGGCCTCTACACGATGCTGGACGAGACCAACCTCTCACCCGATCCGAGCGCAATCGCGCCGAAGCGCATCGTCGCCAACTACGCTCATCTTCTCGGCGACCGCGTCTTCCTGGGTTACGCGTGCGCCGTCACGCTGGCCTATAGCGGCATCTTCTGCTTCATCTCGGGCTCGAGCTTCACGCTGATCGACGTGCTGGGGCTGCCGACCGAGCTATTCGGCTTCTGCTTCGGCGCCGCGGCGGCGGGATACTCGGCGGGCGCGCTGATGGCCGGCCGCCTGATCGCCCGCTTCGGCATCGAGCGGATGGTGGCGACCGGGACGCTGCTCTCGGCCGGCTTCGGCCTCTTGGGCGCCGCCCTCGCCTGGGCCGGCATCGCCAGCATTCTCGCCGTGCTGGCGCCGTTCATCGTCGTCATGATCGGCATCGGCTTCACGCTGCCGGCGGGGATCGCCGGCGCCATCGGCCCTTATCCCAAGATGGCCGGCGCCGCGGCGGCGATGGTGGGCTTCCTCCAGCTCGGCATCGCCGCCGGAGTCGGTATCGGCGTCGGCTACGTCCTCGACGGCACCACCCGGCCGATGATGACGGCGGTCGCCTTAGTATCGCTCGCCGGGCTCGCGAGCTTCCGGTGGCTGGTTTTGAGAGCGCCGCGCGCAGCTTCTTGAACCGCCCCCCCGGCGAAGTGTTTGGACCGGGGAGGGTTCCGAACAACGCGTCGCCTACTTCTTCGCGACGTTCCAGTAGATGAGCTCAGCCGAGTCGAGCACGCCGTCGAGCGACTTCCGGTAGGCGATCGGGTTCAGCATCTGGCCGAGGATGCGATAGGGCAGCACGTCGAAGAACTTGCGCTGGAAGGCCTCGAGCGCCGTCTTTTTCTCGGCCGGCGTGCCGGCGTCGAGGAAGGCGATGCGCATCTTCTCCATTTCCTCGTCGCAGGCCCAGCCGAACCAGTTCTTGCCGTCGCAGGGCGTCGCCGCCGAGATGTTGAGGAAGGGATGCGACTGCAGCGCCGACGGCCAGGTGGTCTGGAAGATGTGCCAGCCGCCCTTGTTGGTCTGCGGATCGTCCTTGGTGCCGCGGCGCTGCACCAGCGTCGCCCAGTCGGTCGCCTGCAGGTCGACGTTGACGCCGATCCGGCGCAGGAGGTCGGCGGTATAGACGCTCATGTTGTGCAGGACCGGCAGGTCGGTCGGCGTCATGATGACGATCGGGCGGCCGTCGTATCCCGACTCCTTCATCAGCTGCTTCGCCTTCTCGTGATCCGGCTTGAGGTAGGGCTGGGCGCCGACCAAAGTCTCGTTCTCGGTGCCGCAGACGAAGGGGGCGTGGCAGACCTTCTGCAACGTCTCGTCCGATCCGACCATCGCGGTCAGGTAGTCGCTCTGCTCGCCGATCAGCATCAGCGCCTGGCGGGCCTTGACGTTGTTGAACGGCGGCACCAGATGGTTCGGCCGCGCCACCGCCTGGCGGCCGATCGGGTTGATCACCCGGACGACGACGTTCGCATCCTTCTTGAGCTGCGGGATCAGGTCGTGCGACGGCGCCTCGATCATGTCCATTTCGCCGCGGATCAGCGCGTTGGCGGCGGAGCTCTGGTCGGGAATGTTGTGCCATTCGACCCGGTCGACCCTGACGGTCTTGCCGCCGGCATAGCCGTTGGGCGGATCGGAGCGCGGCACGTAGGCGGGGTTCTTGCGGTAGACGGTCTTGGCGCCCGGCACCCACTCGTCCTTGACGAAGATGAACGGGCCGGAGCCCATCGACTCCTTGATCTCGGCGAAGGCGTCGGTCTTCGCCTCCTGCTCACGGAAGATGAAAGGCGTGGTCGCGATGCCGCCGAAGCTCTGCAGCATCAGCGGATAGGCCTTCTTCAGCGATATCGTAAAGGTGTTGTCGTCCTTGGCCTCGAGGCTCGCCAGGCGCTCCATCAGGACCCGGCCGTCGGGCGCGCGCTGGCCCCAGCGCCTGAGCGAGGCGACGACGTCCTTGGTGGTGACCGGTGTCCCGTCGCTGAACTTGAGCCCGGGGCGG
Source organism: Alphaproteobacteria bacterium (assembly GCA_009694025.1). GTDB lineage: Bacteria > Pseudomonadota > Alphaproteobacteria > SHVZ01 > SHVZ01 > SHVZ01. Next base: position 9,690 of record SHVZ01000100.1, read on the forward strand.
AGCGTGAAGCTCCAGTTGAGCCCGTCCGGGCTGACGGTGTGGCTCGCGACCATCTGCGGGTGGGGGGCGAGCTTGGTGTCGAGCGAGAACAGCGTATCGAGCACCATGTTGCCGTAGTTGTAGGCGATCAGGCTGGTGGTCCAGATCGGATCCAGGTTCCTGAGCTCGGCGTGGATGACGACCTTGAGCGTCGATTGCGCCCTGGCATCGACGGGCGCGAGAAACGCGGCGGAGCCGGCGATCGCCGACGCGGCGAGCACGGGCAACCAATGACGGCGACTGAGTCGTGCCATGTGACGATCTCCCCTCGGGTGTGTCTCCGGAGGGAAGGCTAGCCCAATGCGCTGCCGGGGCAAGGTGCCTTCGGGATCTGCCCTGTCGGTGCGATCATTTTTTCTTCGGTACGAGCCGGCGGAGCGCCTCTAAGTCCTCCGCCTTAATCAGGACCGATCCCGGTTCTTCCACCGGCCATTCGAGGTATTTAAGCCGCGCCATCTGCTCGAAATCCGCGCGAAGCTTACGAACCCTTGCCACGCATTGAATGTCGTCGAGGCCCTCCTCCTCCTCGAAGTCGTCCTCTATCGCCTCGCGCTGCACTCCGCAGCGAACGTGCTCGACAGCATTTCCGCTAACGCGCTCGATGCCATTTCGTCCGACAAAGGTCACGGCATCCCACGCGGGATCAAAGCTGACTACCTTCGTGCCTGGAGTCGAGAAAGTTAGTTCAACGCCAGCGACGATTGAGCGCGTTTTCCCAATGGTCTTAAGCGTCCGATCACGTACCTCCACCGGGACCAGTCTCAACCCCTCCCCAAGGAGCCTTCGCCATTTCGGCCCACGGCCGTAAGCTTCTTCCCATGCGGTTCGCAGTTCGCGCGGCCGCTTGCGGGCCAGAACATCCAGCAGGCTCGTCGCCTGCTGAATATCTTTGTCGCTCTTTGCAGCTCCGAGACGCCGTCTCCGGGCCACGATGAGTTTGTGGATTGCATAGCGGTGAGGCGCGGGCACCGCGACGTAGACACCCATTCCGTGCAGAATGACGGCGGGCTCGGGCTCACGAATGAGGAAATCAAGAAAACGCAGCTGAGCGGCATCTGTCGTGAAGGCCGGCAATGACACAGCATCGTCGGTGTCAGGTCCTCTGTTGGGAGAGAGGAAATCGACGCGGATGCCGTTCTTGGCTCGATACTTCGTCGTCCGTCGGTTATCGGTCTGCTCAGATACCGAACGGAATGAAGGGTCCACCTTTCGCAGGATCTCAAGGATCGGAGGTGTTGCGTCCTCGACGGCCAAGGACACGTCCTTGAACTGGGCGATGTCCACGTCATCGGTTCGAAGGGCCGCGAGGGGAAGTCGGGTGCCGAACATGGCCGCATAAGTTTGATAGGCGGTCGTGCCGACGAGCACGCCACGCAATCGGAAGACGCCAGCTCTGGCGAGAGCCGCCACGATCTCTCCGATCTCCGGTTGCGGCGCCGGCAGTTGCCCGGAGCGGACCAGCGTCGAAACCAAGATCTGGCGGTCGCGTCGGTGCTTGCGTTCCTGTTTATGGTGCTTGATGCGATCGAGAAGATCCGGCGTCTCCGGGCCGACGTAGCGCTGAGAGCGACCTTTCTCGGTCGGCAACTGGAAGTACCAGTAGCGCCGCCCCCGGACTGTCTTCGGAACAAAGGTCCCATCTTCAGGAAAGGCCTCGTCGAAGGCGTCCGACGCCGCTCGATCGACCAGTTCGGCATAGAGAGTCTGCAGCGCCAGCGGAAGGTCGGCGGCCATGGGATACCCGTGTTATACGCAATTCGCGATTTGCGTATAACACATGCCTGCGGCGACTCCAAGAATGTTATACGCAATCCGCCGACTGCGTATAACTTCCCAGGTCCGAGATCAATCCGCGAGGGTGCTCTTCAGCATCCAGGCGTGCTTGTCGTGCGCCTCGGTGCGCGTGATCAGCAGGTCGGCGGTCGCCTCGTCGCCGGCCTTCTGCGCGGCGGCCAGCGCCGCCTTGATCGTCTTCAGCGCCGCCTGGTTGCCTGCGTAGAGCTCACGCACCATCGCGTTGGCTTCGAGGTTGCCCTCGGCTTCGGCGATTGTGGCGTAGCGCCCGAGCGCCGACGGGCCGCTGGGGGGCGTGCCGCCAAGCGCACGGATGCGCTCGGCGATCTCGTCCAGCGCCGTCCAGACTTCGTTGTACTGGGCAGCGAACATCTCATGGAGCGAGAAGAAGGTCGGCCCGGTCACGTTCCAGTGGAAGGCGTGGGTCTTGAAATAGAGAGCGTAAGAGTCCGCCAGAACCCTGGTCAGCGCCTCCGTCACCGCATCGGGCTTGGCCATGACGATCTCCTAGTTTGGAATAATTCTAATCTGACGGTAAATAGGCGCCCCACCGCCAGGCGTCAAGCCCCGCTAGCCCGAATTATTCATCGGGGCGCTGATATTGGGCTGGCGGATGTAGCGTAATCCGTTGATTTCGTGTAAGATTTTGGTGTCTAGACAAAGTCTTCCACGCCTCGCCGGAGTGCCACACCCGCCATGCAGGACGATAGCCTTCTG
>SHVZ01000101.1 GCA_009694025.1 Alphaproteobacteria bacterium
CGCCGCCATAAGCGAGGCGTCGGAGATCTATCGCCGCCTGGCACGGGCCACCCCCGCGCGCTTCGAGCCCGACCTGGCAGCGAGCCTCAACAACCTGTCGAACCACCTGTCGGCGGCCGGCGACGGGGCGGGCGGGCTCGCCGCCATAAGCGAGGCGGTGGAGATCTATCGCCGCCTGGCGCGGGCCACCCCCGCGCGCTTCGAGCCCGACCTGGCGAGAAGCCAAGGGTCGCTCGGACGCGTGCTGGAGATGAGCGGCAAGACCGAGGAGGCGCGGAACGCATACGACGAAGGCGCGCGGATCGTCGAGCCCCACGCGAAGGCGCGGCCGGGGACGCCGGTCGAGGCGCTGTATCGAGCGCTCTGCGCCAATCGCGACCGGCTCGGAGGGGGGTGACCCCGTTCCGACGTCGCGCGCGCAACGCCCCCACCCCGACCCTCCCCCGCCCTTCAGTCGGGGGAGGGAGCGCGATCGTCGCCCCTCCCTCGACCGAAGGGCGGGGGAGGGTGGCGAGCGGCGCGAGCCGGGTGGGGGCATCGCGTGGGGCCCTTACGTCCCCTCCCCCGCCACCGGCAGCCAGAGCACGTCCTCGATCCGCGCGGCGCCGGTCGCCAGCATGACCAGGCGGTCGAGGCCGAGGGCGATGCCGGAGGCTTCGGGCATCTCGGCCAGCGCCGCGAGGAAATCCTCGTCGATGGGATAGCGGGTTCCGTAGAGCCGCTGCTTCAAATCCATGTCGGCTGCGAAGCGCCGGCGCTGCTCGACCGGATCGGTCAGCTCGCCGAAGGCGTTGGCGAGCTCGAGGCCGGCGACATAGAGCTCGAAGCGCTCGGCCAGATGCGGGGCGTCGGGTTTGGGCCGTGCGAGCGCCGCCATGTGGATCGGGTAGTCGGCGAGCAAGGTCGGCCTGGGATGGCCGAGTCGGGGCTCGACGCGGTCGAGGAAGAGCTTGAAGAAGACGTCGTCCCAGCCGTCGTCGGCGGCGATGCCGACACCGAGGCCGCGCGCGGCGCCGGCGAATCCCTCGACGTCGAAGCGCCCGGGGCCGGGCAGGAAATCGAAAGGGTCGAGGCCGGCGTGGCGGCGGAAGGCGTCGGCGACTGTCAGGCGCTCGAAGGGGGCGAGGGGATCGGCCGCCCGCCCGGCCCAAGTCAGTCGCGCCGCCCCGGCGGCCGCGGCGGCGGCCCGGACCAGGGCCTCGCAGTCGGCCTTCAGGCGTTCGATGCCGTCGCCGGCCCGGTACCATTCGAGCAGGGTGAATTCCGGGTGGTGGGTGGCCGAGCGCTCGCCGTTCCGGAACACCCGCGCCATCTGGAAGATCCGGGGCTCGCCTGCCGCCAGCAGCTTCTTCATGGCGAATTCGGGCGAGGTGTGGAGGTAGAGCCGGGACTCGGCCCCGTCCGGCGCCTGGAGCGTGGTCGGGAAGGCCTCGAGGTGCGGCTCGAGCCCAGGGGAGACCTGAAGCGCCGGGGTCTCGACCTCGACGAAACCCTCGCCTAAGAACCAGGCGCGGATCGCCGCGACGATGCGGGCGCGCTTGAGCAGCAGCGGGCGGCGGCGGGCGTAGATGTCGGATCGCCAGGCGGGGATCGGGGAACTCGGCATGAAATCAGGGATTTTCAGGCAAGGGAGCGTTGCATGGGGCGGGGCGACCTGCTACGAGCACGCCCCGCAAGGGTCCGCCGCAACCTCCTGGGATGTGCCGTGAAAGTCAACGCCAACACGCTTCGCTCGGGCCAGGTGATCGAGCACAACGGCCATCTCTTCACGGTCATCAAGGCCGAGAACATCCAGCCGGGCAAGGGCACGCCGGTGACCCAGATCGACATGCGCCGGCTCTCCGACGGCATCAAGACGACGGAGCGGTTCCGCACCCAGGAGACGGTCGAGCGCGCCTATATCGACGAGCGCGACTTCACCTATCTGTTCCAGGAAGGCGACGCCTACACCTTCATGGACGTCGAGACCTACGACCAGATCCAGGTGGCGAAGGAGGTGGTGGGCGAGCCCGCCGTCTTCCTCCAGGACGGGATGAAGGTCGCCATGCGCCTGCACGAAGGCAGGCCGGTCTCGGTCGCGCTCCCCCAGAAGGTGACCCTCGAGGTGGTCGAGGCCGATCCGGTGGTGAAGGGGCAGACCGCCGCCTCCTCCTACAAGCCGGCGATCATGTCGAACGGCATCCGGGTGATGGTCCCGCCGTTCGTCACCGCCGGGACCCGGATCGTCGTCAACACCGAGGACGGCTCCTACATGGAACGGGCCAAGGACTGAGAGTCCAAGGGCTTGGCCGCCCCTTGATGGCGGGGGGCCTCGGTACTATTTAACTTTAAGGTACCGCCGGAACGTCCAGGAGACCCTGGAATGGCCGCCATCGCGACCGAACAAGCCCAACTGAACGCCGCCGCCCCCGCCAGCTTCGGCGCCGGGGTCGGGTCAGGCATGCGCCAGGCGCTGGCCCTGATCCACGGCGCCGTCGAGACCAACCAGACCATCCGCCGCGAGGCCCGCTTCATCGAGCGGCGCGTCCCCGCCCCCTTCACCGGCGACCGCGTCGACATCCGCGCCTCCGCCGGCCCGGACGAGGCGCCCGCACCGGGAGAGGTCGGGCGCGAGCCGGCCGAGATCCGCAGGCTCAGCCTGACCGGCCAGCCCGTCGCCGAGCGCGAGCCGGTTCGCGGCAACCTCGTCGACATCGAGAGCTGACGCCGGCTTCCGGCGTCTCTTCCTGCTGCCTAAATGTATCGTGACGGGCAAAGCCGGCCCGAGCACACTCCGCGCGCCATCGTCCGGCCACGGAGCCCGTCATGACATCTGCCACGCCCGAGACCCCGCCGAGCTTCCTTGCCGCCTTCTGGCGGCTGGCCGGCCCCTACTGGCGCTCGGAGGACCGCTGGACCGGGCGCGGACTGCTCGCCGTGGTCGTCGGCCTCAATCTCGGCCTGGTCGCGCTCAACGTCCGCTTCAACTCCTGGAACAACGATTTCTACAACACGCTCCAGGCCCTCGACGAAGCCGAGTTCTACCGCCAGCTCGGCATCTTCACCCTGCTCGCCGCGGCGTTCATCGTGGTCGCGGTCTATCAGCTCTATCTCAACCAGATGCTGCAGATCCGCTGGCGGCGCTGGCTGACCGAGCGCTATCTTGAGACCTGGCTCGGCGAGCAGCGCTTCTATCGCCTGCAGATCGCCGGCGGCGGCACCGACAATCCGGACCAGCGGATCAGCGAAGACATCCAGTGGTTCGTCGAGAAGACGTTGTCCCTCGGCCTCGGCCTGATGAGCGCCGTGGTGACGCTGGTGTCGTTCGTCTCCATCCTCTGGGTGCTGTCGGGCGTCCTCGCCGTGCCGCTGCCGGGCGGCGGCTCGTTCGAGATCCCCGGCTACATGTGCTGGGCGGCGCTGCTCTATGCGATCCTCGGCACCTGGCTCACCGGCAAGATCGGATCGCCGCTGGTCGGCCTCAACTTCAACCAGCAGCGCCTGGAAGCCGATTTCCGCTTCCGCATGCTGCGCTTGAGGGAGAACGCCGAGGCGGTCGCGCTGTGGAAGGGCGAGCGGGCGGAGCGCCTGACGCTGAGCGAGGCCTTCTTCCTGGTGGTCGGAAACTTCCGCGCCATCATGTCGAGGCAGAAGAACCTGACCTGGTTCACCGCCACCTACGGCCAGGCCGCCATCATCTTCCCGTTCCTGGTCGCGGCACCCCGCTTCTTCGCCAAGGAGATCCAGCTCGGCGGCCTGATGCAGACGGCGTCCGCCTTCGGTCAGGTGCAGAACTCGCTCTCCTTCATCGTCAACGCCTTCTCGACGATCGCCGAGTGGAAGGCCGTCGTCGACCGCCTGACCGGCTTCACACACGCGCTCGACCGGGTCGACGCCTTGCGCGCCGAGGCCGGAATCGTCCGCGGCGAGGCCAGGCAGCCCGAGGTCGCGGTCAAGGATCTCGCCATCGACATTCCCGGCGGCCGGCGTCTGTTCGAGCGCCTGAGCCTGATCTTCCAGCCGAAAAAATCGGTGCTGATCACCGGGCCGACCGGCGCCGGCAAGTCGAGCCTGATGCGGGCGATCGCCGGCCTCTGGCCGTTCGGCGAGGGCCAGGTCACGCTACCGCTGGGCAAGCGCCTGCTGTTCCTGCCGCAGCGCCCCTATCTTCCGATCGGCAGCCTGCGCCAGGCGCTGCTGTTCCCGGGCGGAGTCGAGGCCGACGACGCGACGCTGGCCGGGCTGCTCGCCGATAGCGGGCTCCAGCGACTCTCCGACCAGCTCGACCGCAGCGAGAACTGGCAGCTGTTCCTTTCCGGCGGCGAGCAGCAGCGCGTCGCCATCGCCCGCGCCCTCCTACACCGTCCGGACTTCCTGCTCCTCGACGAGGCGACGTCGGGGCTCGACGAAGCAAGCGAGCAGGCGCTCTACCGCCTGCTCCGCCAGCGCCTGCCGGACGCCGGCATCGTCAGCATCGGCCATCGCACCACGCTCAAAGCCCTTCACGATCGGGAGATCCAGCTCGCCGCCGCCGCGGCGCCGGCCTGACCCGGACGACAAAAGGGCCGCCCCATCCGGGGCGGCCCTCCGATCCTCTCGAAGTCGATCCGCTTCAGGCGGCTTTGGCGTCGACGACCTGCTTCGGCGCCGCTGAGCCGATCTTGACGGTGCGCGGCTTCATCGCCTCCGGAACCTCGCGGACGAGGTCGACGTGGAGGACGCCGTTGGCGAGCTCGGCCCCGGTCACCTTGATGTGGTCGGCGATCTGGAAGCGACGCTCGAAGGCGCGGCCGGCGATACCCCGGTAGAGGTACTCGGCCTTGGTCTCCTCGCGCTTCTGCTTGCCGGCGATGACCAGGCTGTTGCCCTGGGCGACGATCGACAGATCGTCCTCGCCAAAACCGGCAACCGCCATGGTGATGCGGTAGGCGTCCTCGCCGACCTTCTCGATGTTGTACGGGGGGTAGGCTTGCTCGTCCGAGCGGCCGGCAGCATCGAGCAGCGACATCATCCGGTCGAAGCCGACGGTGGAGCGGAACAGGGGGGTGAGATCGAAGGTGGACATATCCGAGTTCTCCTTTGGTGAGCAACTTGGGGGCGGGCACCCGCCGCGTGGCCGGACACCCGTCTGGTTGACGATCCGTCGGACCCGCGTGAGCGGCGCCCGACATGGTTGAGATAGGCAGCCTCGGGCGGATGTCAACCAGGCTTGAAATGGCGGGCGAAAAAGCCCATTTTGCTCATATGGGCTTGGTGATTCCACCTCCCGGCCATATGCCGCAGGCGCAGCCGCAACAGCCGGTGCAGCCCGAGGTCGTCCAGCTCTCCCAGACGGCGCCCATCGCCGCCCAGACCCAGCGCGCCATCGCCGGCCCCAGCCGCGGGCGCGGGGCCGATCGCGCCAAGTCGGATGGGAGGCGCGCCGCCACCGGCGCCGAGGAGAAGACCGCCGAAGCCGGGAAGGCCCAGCGTCAGCGCAAGCGCGAAGGCGGCGTCACCATCGACGTCTGAGGTCGGATCAGTCGGCCGCTTCCGTCGCGTCCATCACCAGCGGCGGCCAGGGCGTGCGGCGGCGATCGAGCACCCGCTCGACGATCTCCCGGGCCATGAGCAGGCTGCCGCGCGAACGCGGGCTCAACCAAGCGCTGTTGCTCTCCAGGGTCCGGTCGATGTCGCCGAGCACATCCTTGAGGTCGTCATCCGTGTACATTGCGGCGCTGCCTTCGACGACGGGTTACGATGAGCTGACCTAAATCGAACTCATGAAATCAAACCGCGATTCTCGTCGACCTGCAAGCCCCTCCCGCACCCTGGGGATAACTCGCGCGGGTGAGCTTTTGAATCAGGGTCTTGCCTTGCACCAGGCGGGCCGGCTCGCCGAGGCCGAGCGCCTCTACCGCCAGTCCCTGAGGGCCGACGAGCTTGCCGACGCCCCGCATCTCCTCGGGCTTCTTCTGCACCAGCAGGGCCGCTCGCGCGACGCAGCGCCGATGATCGAGCGGGCGCTTCGCCTTGCCCCGCAGGCAGCCAATTTCCACCTGAGCTACGGCGCCGTTCTCGCCGCCCTCGGCTATCTCGCGGCGGCGGCGACGGCCTTCCGCCGCGTGCTCGGCGCGCGGCCGTCCGACCAGCTGGCGCTCCGCAACCTCGCAACCGCCGAGCTCGGCCTCGATCGACCGGAGACGGCCGTCGCCGCAGCCGGCCGCGCCTGCCTTCTCGATCGCGACGACATCACGGCATGGACGGCGCGCGCGCATGCGGCCCGCCGACTGGGCCGGCGGCCGGAGGCGGCGCGGGCCTGTCGCGCCGCGCTGACGCTCGATCCGGATTTCGACGAGGCGCGCTTCCTGCTCCTCAGCCTCGAAGGCGATCCGTCCCGATCGCCGCCGGCCTATGTCCGGCAGGTCTTCGACAGATATGCCGGACACTTCGACCGAGACCTCGTCGAGCGGCTCGGCTATCGCTCGCCGGAGATGCTGGCCGAGCTCGTGGTGCGGCATCTGAAGCCGACACCCGGAAGCCTTGCGATCCTCGATCTCGGCTGCGGCACCGGCCTCGTCGGGGTCGCGCTGGCACCTCTCGCCCGGCGCATGGTCGGCCTCGACCTTTCGCCGGCCATGCTCGCCGAGGCGCGAAAGCGCGGACTCTACGCCGACCTGATCGAGACCGACCTCGAATCGATGATGTTCGATGAGCGTTTCGACCTCGCCGTCGCCGCCGACGTGCTGGTCTATCTCGGCGATCTCGGCCCGGCCTTTGCCGCGATCGATCGGGCGCTGGCGCCGGGCGGAGCCGTGCTCTTTTCGATCGAGGAGCTGACCGACGGCGAGTCCTACCGCCTGACCGACGATCTCCGCTATGCCCACGCCTACGAGCACATCCGCCGCATGGCGTCCGATCGAGGATGGACCGAGGTCGCGAGCGAGCGCGCCACGCTCCGGCGTCAGGGAGGGAAACCGGTCGGCGGCGTGCTGTTCCTGTTCAGGAAGGGCTAGGAAAGCCGCCTGAGAACGTAGCCGCGGGCGCGCATGCAGAAGTCCGCGAGGTCGCTTTCGCTCCGCATGCGGTCGAGCAGCGGATCGCCGAGCAGCGGGCGGTAGGGGCGATAGGGATAGCCATAGGGCGTCGCGCCGAGCAAAGGACGGATCTCGCGCAGAGCCAGGCTCCGGCAATCGCGCTCGTCCGCTTCGGTCTGGGCGGGCGATGCGCCCGGGCGGGCATAGCCCACCGGCGCGCAGCCGGCGATGAGCAGAAGCAGCAGGGGAAGCACGCGTCTCATCGGCAGATACATAGCAGCCACGGGGCCGGTTTCCATGCGGCCAGAGAGAAAACCTGATATGAGCGCCGCCATGCCGTTCGACCTTGCGACCGCGGCGCTCCGCCTGCTGGCGCCGGAAACCGCCCATCACCTCGCCCTTCGTGCCATGGCTCTCGGCCTTGGCCCCCGCCGCCCGGCCGAGCGGCCGCGGTTGGCGCAGACTTTGTGGGGACGCCGGTTCCCCAATCCGCTCGGCCTCGCCGCCGGCCTCGACAAGGACGCCGAAGCGCCAGCCGCCTTCCTCGCCGCCGGCTTCGGCTTCGTCGAGGTCGGCACGCTGACCCCGAAGCCCCAGGCCGGCAATCCGCGTCCGCGCCTCTTCCGGCTGACCGAGGACGCGGCTCTCATCAACCGCATGGGCTTCAACAACCTGGGCCTCGCGGCGGCGCACGCGCGCCTCTCTCGCCGCGACCGCAAGGCCGGGATCGTCGGCGTCAACATCGGCAGGAACAAGGATCAGACCGACGCCGTCGCCGACTACGTGGCCGGCGTCGCCGAGCTCGGGCCGCTCGCCGACTACCTGACTATCAATGTTTCCTCGCCGAACACGCCCGGGCTTCGCGCGCTCCAGGCGAAGGCGCCCCTGGTCGCGCTCATCGACGCGGCCAAGGCGGCGCGCGGGCGGCTCGGTCTCGCCGATCCGCCGCCGATCCTGGTCAAGGTCGCCCCGGACCTCACGGCCGAGGAGCGCGAGGCCGTCGCCGAGGTCGCCCTCGCGCACGGTCTCGACGGTCTGATCGTTTCCAACACCACGCTCGCCCGCCCGCCCGCGCTGAGGAGCGAGCACCGGGGCGAGACCGGCGGCCTGTCCGGACGGCCGCTCCGCGACCTCGCCTTGGCCGCGCTTGCCGACTTCCGCCGCCTGACTCGGGGACGGCTGCCGCTCATCGGCGTCGGCGGGATCGCCTCGGGGGCCGACGCCTATGCACGGATCCGCGCCGGCGCCTCGCTGATCCAGGTCTATACGGCCCTCGTCTACCAGGGACCGGGCATGGTCCCTCGCCTCCTCGACGATCTCGAGGCGCTGCTCTACCGCGACGGATTCGCCACCCTCGCCGAGGCGGTGGGCGCGGGCCTTCCCTCGCCCACCTGAGCCGGGCAGAATGCGCCGCGCCGTCCAGGAGACCCGACCATCACGCCGTCCTTCATGATTCTCATCGCCTCGTCCGCGTTCTCTGCGCTGGCGCTGTTGCTCACGGTCCTGCTTGCTCTCTCGCTCCGACGGGCCAAGCGCCAGCTCCGGCTGGTCGAGGCGCGGCTCGAAGGCCTCGCGGAGGAGCAGACGGAGATCGGGCGGCGCGCCGTCGGGTCGCGCGAGAAGGTCGCCGCCGAGATGCGGGTGCTGCAGAAGCTCCTGGTGCAGCTTTCGACCCACCGCGAGCGCCAGGCGGGACCCGCGGTTCGGCCTGCGACCGGCGCGAAGCTGCCGGCACCGGCGGCGCCCGCCCTCGACGAGGCCGAGGTGCTGGAGGTGGTGCGGACGGCCCTCAACGAGGAGAAAGTCGACCTCTTCCTGCAGCCGATCGTCAGCCTGCCGCAGCGCCGCCGACGCTATTTCGAGTGCTTCAGCCGCATCCGCGGAACGGACGGCAACTGGATCATGCCCGAACAGTATCTGGAGATCGCCAAGCGCGCCGGGCTGATGGGCGCCATCGACAACATGCTGCTGTTCCGCTGCATCCAGCTCACCCGTCGCACCCGCAAGGGCAAGCTGGAGCTCGGATACTTCTGCAACATCTCGGGCTACTCGCTCGCCGACGAGAGCTTCTTTCGCGACTTCCTGGAGTTTCTCGGCGAGTACCAGGAGCTGGCCCAGGGCCTGTATTTCGAGTTCAGCCAGTCGGACCTGACCACCGGGCTCGACCACCGCGACCAGCTCCGCCGCCTCGCCAACCTCGGCTACCGGCTGTCGCTCGACCAGGTGACCAACCTCGACATCGACATCAAGGACCTGGCCTCCCTCGGCTTCAAATTCCTCAAGGTCGACGCCGCGCATCTTCTCGGCGCGATCAAGTCGGAGGCGGTCGACATGGCGGAAATGCGGCTCGCCCTCGATCGTTCCGGCGTCGACCTGATCGTCGAGAAGGTCGAATCCGAAGATCGGCTGCTCGAAGTCCTCGAGTGTCGGCCCGACTACGGCCAAGGCTTCCTGTTCGGTGAGCCAAGACTCAGCGCCGAGGTCACGTGAGCGTCCCCATACTCGACGGCATTCGCGACGTCGCGGACCGCTATGACGCCTATATCGTCGATGTCTGGGGCGTGCTCTACGATGGCGGCGACAGCGCCTTTCCCGGCGTTGTCGACTGCCTGGAGCGCCTGAAGGCACGGGGGTCGCGGATCGTCGTGCTGTCGAATTCACCAAGACGCCGGGAAATCGTCCAGGCGCGGCTCGACTCGATCAAGATCGACGGGCATCTCTACGACCATCTCGTCACCTCCGGCGAGGAGACCCATCGCCATCTCCTGACCCGGCCGGACGCCTGGTACCGCCGGCTCGGCAGCCGGGCGATCGACACCGGCCCCGCCCGCTTCAGCGGGCTCGTCGATGGCACAGCCTTCACGCTGACGACCGAGATCGAGGGGGCCGACCTCGTCCTCAACACCGGCCCCAACACCCTCGACGACAAGGTCGAGGACTACGAGGCGATGATGCAGGCGGCGGCCCGCCGAGGACTCCCGATGATCTGTGCCAATCCCGACCTCCAGGTGGTGATGGACGGTCGCCTGACCGTCTGCGCCGGAGGGCTTGCGCAACGCTATGCCGAGCTCGGCGGCGACATTCGTTATCACGGCAAGCCGCATGCGGAGATCTATGAGCGCTGCTTCGAGCTGCTGGACGGCGTCGAGCCGAAGCGCATCGCCGCCATCGGCGACGGGCTCCTCACCGACATTCCGGGCGCCTGCAAGGCCGGCATCGATTCCCTTCTGGTCGTCGCCGGACTCCCCTCGGGCGAGCTCGGCATCCCCTCCGGCGCGCGCCCCGACCCGGGCGCGTTGAACCGGCTCTGCGAGAGCTACCGCGAGCAGCCGGCCGCTGCGCTCACCACGCTGGCCTGGTGATGGCGGGCGAACCGCCCTACATGTAGCGTCGAGGAGATCATCCATGTCCGCCATCCAGCAAACCGACGACTTGTTCTTCAATCGCCAGGACCTCGACCGGGCGCGGGTCGAAGGCGTGGTCGCCGACGCCCTCAAGGGCACCGACGACGGCGAGCTGTTCTTCGAGTACCGGCAGTCCGAAAGCCTGACCTTCGACGACGGTCGCCTCAAGAACGCCAGCTTCGACACCAGCCAGGGCTTCGGCCTCCGGGCGGTCGCCGGCGAATCCGCCGGCTATGCCCACGCCACTGAGATCAGCGAGGCCGCGATCCGACGGGCCGCCGATACGGCGAAGGCGGTCCGCCGCGGCCATGCCGGCACCTGTGCCGACCCGCCCTCCGGGACCAACCGGCGCCTCTACGGCGACTTCAACCCGCTCTCCGACATCGACTTCGCGACCAAGGTCAAGCTGCTCCAGGACATCGACGCCTATGCTCGGCAGAAGGACCCGCGGGTGCGCCAGGTCTCGGCGACCATCGCCGGATCCTGGCAGGCCGTCCGCATCCTCCGTTCCGGCGGCTATTCGGTCGCCGACATCCGCCCGATGGTCCGCCTCACGGTGAGCCTGATCCTGGGCGAGGGCGACCGCCAGGAGGCCGCGGCCGAGTCCGGCGGCGGTCGCGTGCCCTACGACACCTACTTCCAGCCCGCGAGCTGGCAGGGGATCGTCGATGAGGCGATCCGCGGCGCGGCGGTCAACCTCACCGCCGTCGCCGCCCCCGCCGGCGAAATGCCGGTGGTGCTCGGACCCGGCTGGACCGGCGTGATGCTGCACGAAGCGGTGGGCCACGGGCTCGAAGGCGACTTCAACCGCAAGAAGACCTCGGCCTTCGCCGGGCTCCTGGGCCAGCGCGTCGCCTCGCCCGGCGTCACCGTCGTCGACGACGGCACGCTCACCGACCGCCGGGGCTCGATCACCGTCGACGACGAGGGCACGCCGTCGGGCCGCACCCTCCTGATCGAGGACGGCATTCTCAAGGGCTACATGCAGGACCGGCAGAACGCGCGCCTGATGGGCATGCGCCCGACCGGAAACGGCCGGCGCGAGTCCTTCGCTGCCTCGCCGATGCCGCGCATGACCAACACGCTGATGCTGGCCGGACCGCATGCGCCGGAGGAGATCATCCGTTCGGTCAAGCGCGGCCTCTATGCCGTCGACTTCAGCGGCGGGCAGGTCGACATCACGTCGGGCAAGTTCGTCTTCGCCGCTTCCGAGGCCTACCTGATCGAGGACGGCAAGGTCGGTGCAGCGGTCAAGGGTGCGATGCTGACCGGCAACGGCCCGGATGCGCTCACCAAGATCCGCATGGTCGGCAACGACATGCGGATGGACTCCGGTGTCGGCACCTGCGGCAAGGAAGGCCAGAGCGTGCCGGTCGGCGTCGGTCAGCCGACGCTCCTGATGGACGGCATCACCGTCGGCGGAACCGGGTAAAAGTCCTCTCCGCCCAACCTGTAGACTAGGATCACGCAGTTAGCCCGATCTATTCACCATGCGAAGCGATAGCTGGGCTGGGGCGTCGCGGACGAGCGGCATGGTGGCACCCGATTGGCGCGGTTTGATGTCGATGGCTCGGCTGGGGGTTGCGGATCTGGGTTCGACGGGGCACGAGGCCCCTTAGTCTCATGGCGGCAGAGCGGCGAGGTGGGT
>SHVZ01000102.1 GCA_009694025.1 Alphaproteobacteria bacterium
CCACGCCCTCCGCTACGCGCAACGCCGGGGGCGCTGCGCTACGGGCGCGGGTCCCTCCTATGCACTACGCGGATAAGCCCATTCCTCCCCACCCAGAGGGGTCGGAATTGGACGCGAAAAGGGGGTCACGGTTGGAAGCGATTTGACAGTTTAGCCCATTCCAACGGCGAGGCTAGGGGGAGGGCTTGCCGGGAAGGCGCGCCTTGCTCAACCCGTTAACCGGATGGCGCCCGCCGGCCGCCTGCGTATACTCCGGTCACGCGAAGGGGGGAATCCATGGCCAATCCGGCCGATGCAGGCACAGGCTCGTCGACCGCGGAAGGTCTGTCGAACAGCCGTGCGATCATGTCCGCGCTGGAAAAGAAGGTGCTGTGGCTGTCCGCCTGGACCATCCACAATGCCAACCACCTCCGCCCGAGCCGGGACGGCCTCAAGGTCGGCGGCCACCAAGCTTCCTCGGCCTCGGTCGCAACCCTGATGACCGCACTCTATTTCGACGTGCTGAGGCCCGAGGACCGGGTTGCGGTCAAGCCGCATGCGAGCCCGGTCTTCCATGCGATCCAGTACATGTTGGGCCGCCAATCGCTGGACGCCCTCAAGCGTTTCCGCGGCCTTGGCGGCGCCCAGTCCTATCCCTCGCGGACCAAGGACCACGACGAGGTCGACTTCTCCACCGGTTCCGTCGGCCTCGGCGTCGCCATGACCCTGTTCTCCTCGATGGTGCAGGACTACGTGCACCTGAAGAAGCTGGCGCCGGCGGGGTTCCGGCCCGGCCGCATGATCGCCGTCATGGGCGATGCCGAGCTGGACGAGGGCAACGTCTACGAGGCCCTTCTCGAAGGCTGGAAGCATGACGTCCGGAACCTATGGTGGGTGATCGACTACAACCGCCAGAGCCTGGACGGCGTCGTCTCCGACCGCCTGTTCCAGAAGATTCGTGGCTTCTTCGAGGCGGTTGGCTGGAACATCGTGCTGTTGAAGTATGGGAAGAAGCTCGAGGTCGTCTTCAAGCGGCCGGGCGGCGAGGCGATCCGCGAGTGGATCGACAGCTGCCCCAACGACCTCTATTCGGCGCTGACCTTCAAGGGCGCCTCAGGGCAGCCCCATGTCTGGCGCGAGCGCCTCGCGGTCGACCTGAAGGACGTGCCTGGCGTCGCCGAAATCCTCGCCGACCACGACGACCAGAAGCTGCATGAGCTGATGACCAACCTGGCCGGCCACGACATGGAGGCGGTCAGAGAAGCGTTCCGCAGCGTCGCCGACGACACCCCGCAATGCTTCATCGCCTACACTATTAAGGGCTACGGCACGCCGCTCGCCGGCCACAAGGACAACCACGCGGGCCTGATGACGGTCGCGCAGATGGCCGGCTTCAAGAAGGCCATGGGCATCCCTGACGGTCGCGAGTGGGATCCCTTCGCCGGGCTCGGGATCGAGGAGGCGGCGGCTCGCGAGTTCCTGGAGCAGGTGCCGTTCCGCCAGCACGATTCCCGTGTCCTCTCGGCGCCGGAGATCGCGGTGCCGGCGAAGCTCGAGCTCCGGGTCAGCGAAACCATGTCGACCCAGGTCGCCTTCGGCCACGTGCTGAACGAGCTCGGTCGCAACGACACCGAGCTCTCGCGCGCCATCGTCACGACCTCGCCCGACGTGACCGTCTCGACCAACCTCGGTCCCTGGGTCAATCAGCGCGGCATCTTCGCCCGCACCGTTCGCGACGACGCCTTCCGCGAGGAGAAGGTGGTTTCGGCGCAGAAATGGCAGATGCACCGCCAGGGCCAGCACATCGAGCTCGGCATCGCCGAGAACAACCTGTTCCTGCTGCTGGCGTCGCTGGGATTGAGTCACGAGCTGTTCGGCAGCCGGCTGATGCCGATCGGGACGCTCTACGACCCGTTCATCGCCCGCGGCCTCGATGCGATGACCTATGCTCTCTATCAGGATGCCCGTTTCATCCTGGTCTCGACGCCCTCGGGCATCGCGCTGGCGCCGGAGGGGGGCGCGCACCAATCGATCACCACGCCGCTGATCGGCCTTGGACATCCCGGCCTCAGCTACTTCGAGCCGGCCTATGTCGACGAGCTGGAGGCGATCCTGCGCTGGAGCTTCCGTCACCTGCAGGAGCCGGACGGCGGTTCGGTCTATCTCAGGCTGACGACGCGACAGCTGCCGCAGATCCGGAGATCGATGGCGGAGTCAGACGTTCTCCAGGGCGCCTACTGGGCGAAGCCGCCGAAAGCCGGGGCCGAGCTCGCCCTCGTCTACGTCGGCGCCGTCGCACCCGAGGCGATGGAGGCGGCGGCGGTGCTGGCCGAGGACGTCCCCGGCATCGGCGTGCTGGCGGTGACCTCCCCGTCCAGGCTCTATGCCGATTGGCGGCAGGCACGGCTCGCCGGCGGTTCGGCCCATCTCGACCGATTGCTGTCCAGCCTCGCGCCGGACGCGCCGCTGGTGACGGTGATGGACGGCCATCCGGCGACCCTTTCGTGGCTCGGCGGCGACGGTCGGGCCGTCTACCCGCTGGGCGTCGACCGCTTCGGCCAGTCCGCCGACATTCCCGACCTGTTCCGGGTCCATGGCATCGACGTCGAAGCGATTGTCGGTGCCGCGGCGGCGGCGCTGCTCCACCGTCTCCGGAAAGGCTGAAGCCATGCTCATCGGGGTACCAAGAGAAATCAAGGTCCACGAGTACCGGGTCGGGCTGGTGCCCGCGAGCGTGCGCGAGCTCGTCCATCGCGGTCACAAGGTTCTGGTCGAGAAGGGCGCAGGACGCGGCATCGGCTTCGACGATGGGGCGTATAGGGTCGCCGGCGCTCAGATCGCCGCCTCGGCCAAGGAGATTTTCGCTAAGGCCGAGATGATCGTGAAGGTGAAGGAACCGCAGCCGGCCGAGATCAAGATGTTGAGGCCGAAGCAGGTACTGTTCACCTACCTGCACCTCGCCGCCGATCCCGACCAGACCAGAGGCCTGATGAAGTCGGGAGCCGTCTGCATCGCCTATGAGACCGTGACCGGTCCGCGCGGCGGCCTGCCGCTGCTGGCGCCGATGAGCGAGGTCGCCGGCCGCATGTCGATCCAGGTCGGGGCCCACTGCCTGGAAAAGGAGCAGGGCGGCATCGGCCTCCTGCTCGGCGGTGTCCCCGGCGTGCCCGCCGGCAAGGTGGTGATCCTCGGCGGCGGCGTCGCCGGCACCAACGCCGCGCGCATGGCGATGGGCCTGGAGGCTCATGTCGTCGTCATCGACAAGGCGATCGACCGGCTCTATGCGCTCGACCTCCAGTTCGGCCGCCAGCTCCACACCGCCTTCGCCACCATCGATGCGATCGAAGGCCACGTGCTCTCCGCCGACCTCGTGATCGGCGCCGTGCTGGTGCCGGGCGCGGCGGCGCCGAAGCTGGTGACCCGCGACATGGTCCGGCGGATGAAGAAGGGCTCGGTGCTGGTCGACATCTCGATCGACCAGGGCGGCTGCTTCGAGACCTCGCATCCGACCACCCACGCCGATCCGACCTATGTGGTCGACGGCGTCGTCCACTACTGCGTCGCCAACATGCCGGGCGCCGTCGCCCGCACCTCGACCCACGCGCTCAACAACGCGACGCTGCCCTTCGTGCTGGCGCTGGCCGACAAGGGTTACGGCAAGGCGCTTGCCGACGACCTCCATCTCCGTGCCGGCCTCAACGTCATGGGCGGCCGCATCACCTATAAGGCGGTCGCCGACGTGTTTCGGCTGAAATACATACCTGCCGAGGAGGCGCTCGGACAATGAACGTGATCGCAGTCTGGATGCTGGCGTCCCTGCTCGCGGCCGGGCCGGCCCTGGCGCAAGAGCAGAAGATCCTCAACGTCTACAACTGGTCGGACTACATCTCCGAGGAGGCGATTGAGGACTTCGAGAAGGCGACCGGCATCAAGGTGGTCTACGACACCTTCGATTCGAACGAGATGCTGGAAGCCAAGCTGATGGCCGGCAAGAGCGGCTACGACGTGGTCGTGCCGACCGCCTCGTTCATGCAGCGCCAGATCTCGGCCGGCCTCTTCCGCAAGATCGACAAGGCGAAGCTGCCGAACCTGGAGAACCTCGACAAGTCGCTGCTGCGGATCGTCGCCAACCATGATCCGGGCAACGCCTACGGCGTTCCTTATCTCTGGGGCACCACCGGCATCGGCTACAACATCGACAAGATCAAGGAGCGGATGCCGAACGCGCCGCTCGATTCCTGGCGGCTGATCTTCGATCCAGCCGTCGTCGCCAAGTTCAAGGATTGCGGCGTCGCCATGCTGGACTCGCCAAGCGACGTCATCAAGTCGGCGCTGCGCTTCCTCGGCCGCGATCCCAACACCGCCAGGCCCGAGGACGTGAAGGTGGCCGAGACCCATCTCCTCAAGATCCGGCCGTTCGTCACATACTTCCATTCCTCGAAATACATCAACGACCTCGCCGCCGGCGACGTCTGCCTGGTGCTGGGCTACTCCGGCGACATCGTCCAGGCCCGCAACCGCGCCGCCGATGCCGGCAAGAAGGTCGAGGTCGGCTACGTCATCCCCAAGGAGGGGGCGATGGTGTGGTTCGACATGATGGCGATCCCGGCCGACGCCCCGCATCCTCAGAATGCGCACGCTTTCATCAACTTCATCCTGACGCCCGAGGTCGGCGGCGCCATCTCCAATTCGGTCTCCTATGCCAGCCCGAACGCCAAAGCGCTCGAGTTCGTCGACGACGACCTCAAGACTGACGCCTCGGTCTATCCGAGCGCCCAGGTGAAGCAGCGCCTCTTCGCCGACAAGACGCTGACGCCGGAGGTCGACCGCGCCTTCACCCGCGCCTTCACCCGCGTCAAGGCCGGCAAGTAGGTGAAGCTCGGAGCGTTGTCGGTCGAGGGGATCACCAAGCGTTTCGGCACCACCGTCGTCCTTGATGACCTCAGCCTCTCTATCGCCGCCGGCGGCTTCTTCGCGCTCCTCGGCGCCTCGGGCTCGGGCAAGACGACGCTGCTCCGGCTGCTTGCGGGGTTCGAGTCGCCGGATGCCGGACGCATGCTGCTTGACGGCGCCGACCTAGCCGGCGTGCCGCCCTATGAGCGGCCGGTCAATCTGGTGTTCCAGTCCTATGCGCTATTTCCGCACATGACGGTGGCCGCCAACATCGGCTTCGGCCTCCGCCGCGAAGGCATGGCGGGCGAGGAGCTGCGCCGGCGGGTCGGCGAGATGCTGGCCCTCGTCAGGCTCGACGGGCTTGCCGAGCGGAAGCCGCGGGAGATCTCCGGCGGCCAGGCGCAGCGCGTCGCGCTCGCCCGCGCGCTCGCCAAGCGCCCGAAGCTGCTCCTCCTCGACGAGCCGATGGCGGCGCTCGACCGCGGGCTTCGCGAGCACACGCGGGGCGAGCTCAAGCGCCTTCACCGCGAGCTCGGCACCACCTTCGTGCTGGTAACCCACGACCAGGAGGAGGCGCTGGCGCTGGCCGACCGCGTGGCGCTCCTGGATGCCGGAAGGCTCGCCCAGGCGGGCAGCCCCGAGGATCTCTACGAGCGGCCGGCCTCGCTGGCCGTCGCCCGCTTCATCGGCCAGCTCAACCTGATGGAGGGCCGGGTTGTCGGCGCCGGCGATGCGTTGACCATCGAGGTGCCGAGGCTGGGGGCGGTCAGGGCGCGGCCGGTGGCGTCGTTTCCGGCGGTCGGCGCCGCGGTCGCGATCGGCCTCCGGCCGGAAAAGATCGACTTCGGCGCCGGCGACAACGCCCACCCGGCGATGGTCGCCGAGGTGACCTATCTCGGCGGCCAGTCCGTCTATCGCCTGAGGCTCGCCGAGGGCGTCGAGATCCGGGCGAGCCGGCCCAACCGCGACGGCCCGGCGGCACGCGCCGGCGAGCGCGTCACGATCAGCTGGCCGAGCGCCGCCGTGCTGGTCTTCCCGACATGAACCGGATGATGCGGCGGCTCCTGGTCGCCCTGCCCGCGGCTTGGCTCGTGCTGTTCTTCGGCCTGCCTTTCGCCCTCATCCTGCAGGTGTCGCTGTCGCGAGCGGTGATCGGCCAACCGCCGTTCACCCCGTTGTTCGCCGGCGGCGCCTTCCAGGGTGGACTCGGGAACTTCGCCCTGCTCCTGGAGGACGATCTTTACCTCGAGGCGATCCTCGCCTCGCTCGGCCTCGCCGCGGGCGCGACCGGGGCCTGCATCCTCCTCGGGTATCCGATGGCCTGGGCCATTGCCGGCGCGCCCCGGCGCTGGCGGGCACCGCTGCTGGCGCTGGTGGCGCTGCCCTTCGTCACCTCGTTTCTGATCCGCGTCTATGCCTGGATCGGCCTCTTGCGGCCGACTGGTTCTTTGAGCGTTCTGCTGCAGTCGCTCGGGCTCATCGATGGGCCTCTGGCGCTCATGCCTGGCACCTTCGCCGTCGCCATCGGCATGACCTACACCTACCTGCCCTTCATGGTGCTGCCGATCTATGCGAGCCTGGAGAAGATCGACCCGACGCTGGCCTCCGCCGCCGCCGACCTCGGTGCCCGCCCCGGCCGGATCTTCTGGTCGGTCACCCTGCCGCTATCGGCGCCCGGCGTGCTCGCGGGATCGCTGTTCGTCTTCGTGCCGGCGGTCGGCGAGTTCGTGGTACCGGAGCTGCTGGGCGGACCCGGTACGCCGATGATCGGCAAGGTCATCTGGCAGGAATTCTTCAACAACCGCGACTGGCCGCTGGCCGCGGCGCTCGCCGTCGTGCTGCTGGTGCTGCTGGCCGGGCCGATCGCGCTCGCCCAACGCTCGCAGGCGCCGACGGCACGGGGCCTCGGATGAGCCCCCGCAGCTTCCGCCTCGTAGCGCTCGGGTTCGGCTTCGCCTTTCTCTACGGCCCGATCCTCTGGATCGTCGTCTTCTCCTTCAACGAGGGACGCCTGGTGACCCTATGGTCGGGCTTCTCGACCCGCTGGTACGCGGAGCTCCTGCGCAATCGGCGTCTGGTCGACGCCGCCGGTCTCAGCCTGACGATCGCAGCGGTTTCGGCCAGCCTGGCGACGGCGCTGGGGGCGCTGGCCGGATTCGCGCTGGCGCGCCTCGGCCGTTTCTCCGGCCGCGGCCTCTTGGCAGGCGCGCTCGGCGCCGTCCTGACCCTGCCGGAGGTGATCCTCGGGTTGGCGCTCCTGCTCGCCTTCGTCTCCCTCGATAGCTGGCTCGGCTGGCCCGGCCGCGGCGCCCGCACGATCGTCGCCGCGCATGCGACCCTCGGCATGGCCTATGTTGCGCTCGTCGTCCGTGCCCGCCTCGCCGATTTCGACCGCTCGCTCGAGGAAGCGGCCCTCGATCTCGGCGCCGCACCCCTGCAGGTATTCATGACCGTGACGTTGCCGCTGATCCTGCCCGCGCTCGGCGGCGGTTGGCTGATCGCCTTCATGCTGTCGCTCGACGACGTCGTGCTGGCGAGCTTCGTTTCCGGCCCCGGCGCCACGACGCTGCCGATGATCGTCTTCTCCAGCGCCCGCCTCGGCCTCAACCCGCAGATCAACGCGCTCGCGACCATCATGGTCGGCATCGGCGCCCTTGCCGTCTTGGCCGGCGTCTGGCTCGTCCACCGGATGGAGCGCGGCCGATGAGCGTCCCCAGCATCGAGGATCGGGGCGGGGTCGTTCGTTGGTTCGAGGCGGAGGACGGCGCCCGCCTTCGCACCGCTTCGTTCCCTGCGACGGGCGCCGGCGACGGCCGTCTCCTCTTTTTCCCGGGCTTCAGCGAGTTCATCGAGAAGCACCTTGAGACGATCGGCGATTTCCAGAAACGCGGCTTCGCCGTCTGGACCCTGGACTGGCGCGGACAAGGGCTCTCCGAGCGGTCGCTCGCCAACCGCGACAAGGGCCATATCGGCGATTTCGACCGCTTCCTCGCGGATCTCGACCTCCTTCTCGCCGACGTAGTGCCGCACGGCCCGTTGACGCTGGTCGGCCATTCGATGGGCGGGCACCTGGCGCTGCGACTGGCGCATGACCGGCCGGCGCGGATCGCGCGCGCCGTGCTGATCGCGCCGATGATCGACCTGGTGCTGCCGTGGGGGACGCATGGCCTCGCGCAACTTGCCGCCATCGGCCTCTCCTGGGCCGGCTTCGAGGACCACTACGCACCGGGCGCCCAGGACTACGGCCCTTGGCGCGAGACCTTCGAGGGCAATGTCCTCACCTCCGACCGCCGGCGCTTCCTTGAGACCGCCCAGCAGGTGCGGGCGAACCCAGCGCTCGGCATCGGCGGGCCGACGGTCGGCTGGACCAACGCGGCCTTCCGCTCGATCGGCGAGATCCGATCGCCGGGCTATGTCGAGGGCGTCTTCGCACCGACCCTCATCGTCGCCGCCGGCCTCGATGCGCTGGTCGACACCGGGGCGGCCCGTGCGCTGGTCCGGCGCCTGCCCAGGGGGCGTTTCGTCGTGATCGAGGAAGCGCTGCATGAGATCCTGCAGGAGCGCGACGATCTGAGGGACCGCTTCTGGCGGACTTTCGATGCGTTCGTCGACGAGACGGGAGGGGGCGATGGCGGAAAGACTCAAGGATAAGGTCGCGGTGGTGACCGGCGCCGGCTCGATCGGGCCGGGCTGGGGCAACGGCAAGGCGACCGCCGTGCTGTTCGCGCGCGAGGGTGCCAAGGTCGTCTGCATCGACGTCAATCTGGACGCCGCGGAGGAGACCGCCAGCATCATCCGGGCCGAGGGCGGGAACGCGCTGACCGTGAAGGCCGACGTCTCCTCGGCCGCCGAGGTCGACCGGGCGATCGAGGCCGCGATGGAGCGCTATGGCCGCATCGACATCCTGCACAACAACGTCGGCATCGCCCGCCTCACGCCGATCGAGCAGATCACCGAGGAGGAGTGGGATCGCGTGCTGGCGATCAACCTGAAGAGCCTGATGCTGACCTGCCGCCGCGCATTGCCGGTGATGGTGGCCCAGGGGAAAGGCGCGATCGTCAACATCGCCTCGATCGCCGGCATCCGCGATTCCGGCGTGCCTTATATCACCTACTCGACCACCAAAGGCGCGATCCTCGCCTTCACCCGCACCATCGCGCTGCAATACGCGAAGAAGGGCATCCGGGCCAACTGCGTGCTCCCCGGCCTGATGAACACGCCGTTGCTGTATGCGGGATTGCAGTCGGCCTATTCCAAGACCGCCGACTCCGACGAGATGGTGCGTCGCCGCGACGCCCAATGCCCGATGGGTCACATGGGCGACGCCTGGGACGTGGCCCATGCCGCGCTCTACCTCGCCTCCGACGAGGCGAAATACGTGACGGCGGCGGAGCTGGTGGTCGACGGCGGCATCACGGCGAAGTTCGCGTGAGGTGAAGCCCGAGGTCTATTCGGTCTGGCTGATGCCGGAGGCGGCCTGGGCGCGCGAGCTTGCGGCCGTCGTCGGCGATCTCGCTGGGCGGTTCTCGACACCCCGGTTCACACCGCATCTGACGCTGATCGGCGGGCGGCCTTTCGATCGCGCCGATCTGAAGGGGCGGGTCGCGTCAGCCCTGCCGGGGACGGCGCCGATCGCGCAGCCGGTCCTCGATGTCGTCATCGGCGAGGCGTTCTTCCGGTCCTTCTATGCCCTGTTCGCGGCCGAGGGCGGGCTTCTCGATGTGAAGCGGCGGATCGACCGGGCGGCGCTCGGGAGCGACGCATCCGAGTTCATGCCGCACGTGTCGCTGCTCTACGGCCCGGTCGAGGCGGGGGCGAAGGCGGCCGCCGCCCGGGAGGTCCGCGCCGTGCTCGTGGGGCGAACGGTGCGCTTCGACCGCATCGAGATCGTCCGCTCGGGCGACCAGGTCCCGATCGCGGACTGGGAGGCGGTCGAGGCATTTCCGCTCGGCGGGTAGAGGCATCGTGGCAGGCGCCGGCGCTTGCTATCGGCGAGGCCGCAACCCTACCATCGCCCGCCGTCGTCGGAGAGCAGGGCAGGGGACATGGGGCGCATACGCGCGGTCGCACAGCCGTTGGGCCTCGCTCTCGCGGTCCTGGTCTTCTGGGAGGCGGCGGTCCGCCTGTTCGGCGTTCCCGATTACCTGCTGCCGACGCCGACGGCGATCCTGGCCGAGCTCGCCAAGCGCTGGCCGCGCATCCTCGCCAATGCCTGGGTGACCGGCCTGGAGATCGGCGGCGGCTTCGCCATCGCCGTCGTCGTCAGCCTGCCGCTCGCCACCGGCATCGCCTTCTCCGCCTGGATGGCGCGCACCGTCTATCCCTTGATCGTCACCATCCAGGTCGTGCCGAAGATCGCCATCGCGCCGATCTTCGTCATCTGGTTCGGCATCGGCTGGATCTCGAAGCTGACCCTGGTCTTCCTCCTCTGCTTCTTTCCGATGCTGGTGAACAACGTCGCGGGATTCCGCGGCATCAACCCGGAGATCATGGACTTCGCCCGTTCGACCGGCGCCAACGCCTGGCGGTTGTTCTGGCGGATCCGCCTGCCCTCGGCGCTGCCGTCGATCTTCACCGGGCTTCGGATCGGCGCGGTTAATGCGGTCACCGGCGCGGTGGTCGCCGAGTTCATCGCCTCCGACCGCGGCCTCGGCTACCTGTTGCTGGAGTACAGCGGAAATCTCCTGGCCGGCGCGGTGTTCGCGACGGTCTTCGTGCTGAGCGCCATCGGCCTTGCCGTCTACTACACCGTCGAAGCCGTGGAGCGCCTGATGATCCCCTGGCACACGGCGCAGCGCCGGGACGACAAGGCCCAGGACCAGACGTGAGCCCCGTCAATCCATCGATGAGCACCGTCCCGATCCGGCTGGCCGGCGCGAGCAAGACCTTCCGGCGTGGCGACCAATCGACCGAGGCGCTGTCGGCGATCGACCTGGAGATCGCGCCGGGCGAGTTCTTCGCCGTCGTCGGCCCCTCCGGCTGCGGCAAGAGCACGCTGCTCCGCATGATCGCCGGCCTGGTGCCGGCCTCCGGCGGCGACGTCGCGGTCGCCGGCAAGCCGGTCGAGAAGCCGGTGACCGATCTCGGCATCGTCTTCCAGTCGCCGGTGCTGCTGGACTGGCGGACCGTGCTCGGCAACGTTCTGGTGCAGCTGGAGCTGCGCGGTCTCGACGCGTCCGCCTATGAGCCGGCGGCCCGCCGGCTGCTGGATGCGGTCGGCCTCAATGGATTCGAGGACCGCTATCCCTTCGAGCTTTCCGGCGGCATGCGCCAGCGGACGGCGATCGTCCGCGCGCTGATTCACGATCCGCCGGTCCTCTTGATGGACGAGCCGTTCGGCGCGCTCGACGCGCTGACGCGCGAGCAGCTTCGCCTCGACCTGGAGGCGCTCTGGCTTGCCCGCCGGAAGACCGTGGTGTTCATCACCCATTCCATCGACGAGGCGGTGCTGCTGGCCGATCGCGTCGCGGTCATGAGCCCGCGCCCCGGACGGATCGAGCGCCTCCTCACCATCGACCTGCCACGCCCCCGCGGCGTCGCCGCGCGGCGGATGCCGGCCTTCACCCAAGTCGTCGACGAGGTGACTCGGCTCTTCCTCGAACGCGGCGTGCTGCAGACGACGGGGAAGCTGTCGCTGGGTTAGCCGGCCGCTACGCTTTCCAAGATCGCCGACACCGGCGAGATGGTCCGCCACGGAGCGCCCAAGACCCGATAAGCCACTTGGGAGACGCCGGGGAACCGGTCCACGTTCTTCGCCTAACACGAGGCAAATACGTGCGGCGGATCCAGTAGCGGACGGGATTTATCACTCGGTTTGCGTGAATGAAGGGTTAACCCGATCTATTCACCATGCGAAGGGATAGCTGGGCTGGGGCGTCGCGGACGAGCGGCATGGTGGCACCCGATTGGCGCGGTTTGATGTCGATGGCTCGGCTGGGGGTTGCGGATCTGGGTTCGACGGGGCACGAGGCCCCTTAG
>SHVZ01000103.1 GCA_009694025.1 Alphaproteobacteria bacterium
AAGGCTATCGTCCTGCATGGCGGGTGTGGCACTCCGGCGAGGCGTGGAAGACTTTGTCTAGACACCAAAATCTTACACGAAATCAACGGATTACGCTACATCCGCCAGCCCAATATCAGCGCCCCGATGAATAATTCGGGCTAGGTGTCCTCGCCTCCGCCCTTCCAGCTCTCGCAGCTCCGCGCCTATGGGCTCTCGCTCGGCCTCGGCGTGGCCGGCGGAGCGATCTTCGCCTATTACCGGCTGCCGCTCGCCTGGATGATCGGCGCCATGTGCGCCAACACCGCCGCCTCGATGCTCGGCTACGACGTCAAGGTGCCGCGCCAGCTCCGCGCCTTGATGATCGTGGTCCTGGGCGTCCTGCTCGGCGCCAGCTTCACCCCCGACCTGCCTGCACGTGTCGGCGCCTGGTGGCCGACGCTTCTGGCGCTCTTCGCCTACGTCGGGATCGGGACCGGCCTCCTCTTTGTCTACTTCCATCGACTCTGCGGCTACGATCCGGCAACCGCCTACTTCGCCTCGGCCCCCGGCGGCCTCAACGAGATGGTGGCGGTCGGCGGCGCCATGGGCGGCGACGAGCGGATGATCGCGCTCACCCAGGCCTGCCGCGTGCTGCTCGTGGTGCTGGCGATCCCTTTCTATTTCCGCTTCTTCGGCGGCTACATACCGCCGGCCTCGGTGCTGCCGGAGATCGGCGGCGGCGATCTTTCCCTCTATGAAGCCGGCATCCTCGTCGTCTGCGGCGTCGTCGGCGCGACCGTCGCCCGGCTCTTACGCCTGCCGGCCTACGCGATGCTCGGACCGATGGTCCTGAGCGCCGCCGCTCACATGGCCGGCCTCTCGGCGGCGACGCCACCGGCGCTTCTGGTCGCGGTCGCCCAAGTCGTGCTGGGTTCGGCGGTCGGGGCCCGCTTCGCCGGCACTTCCGTCCGCCAGGTCCGGGACGGCATGCTGCTCTCGGCCGGCGCGACCGCCGCCCTGATGGCGGTGACGGTCGCCTTCAGCCTCGCGCTCGGCCGATTCACCGGCCTCAGCGCCGACAACGTTCTTCTCGCCTTCTCGCCGGGTGGGCTCGCGGAGATGAGCCTGGTGGCGCTCGCACTCCAATCCGATGCCGCCTTCGTCGCCACCCACCACATCGCGCGCATCCTCATCGTCATTACCTGCGCGCCGCTCGCCTTCAGGCTCGCGCGACGAAAACCTCGCCCCCCTTGATCGCGGCCGGACGCCGGTCGATCCTTTCGCCAACCACCAACAGGAGAGTGCCTATGCGATTCCTCAGCCAGGACGAGATCGACCGTTTGAGCCCGGCGGAGACCGCAGCCTTCCCCGGGCCGATCCCGACCCAGATCGTCTCCAGCGACGAATACCTGCCGACACCGCAGACGCCGCGCCAGCGCGAGGTCGAGGCGCGCCTCAAGGATCTCGGTGGACGGCTCGCCAAGCATCAGGGCCTCAGCCGTCGCGCCTTTTTCCGCACCGCCGCAGGCATGGCCTCGGCCTTCATCGCCATGAACGAGGTCTGGGGCCCGATCTTCCAGGTCTCCAGGGCGGAAGCTGCGATGCCCGATCTCGCCGCCCAGCGTGCCCAGGCCCTCAAGGGCCAGTTCATCATGGACACCCACACCCATTTTCTCCGCGACGATACCAGGCTGACCGGCTTCATCGCCGCCCGCGAGGCGGTCGGGAGATCCGGCTGGAACCCGCAGCTCCAAGGCAGGCCCCAGACCCTCGAGGACCTGAAGTTCGGCAATTACTTCAAGGAGATCTACCTCGACAGCGACACCAAGGTGGCGCTGATCTCGGGCTCGCCCTCGGAGATCGCCGAGGACTGGTTCCTGACCAACGAACAGGCGGCCGAAGCCCGTGACAAGGTCAACCGCGAGGCCGGCACCAAGCGTCTCCTGGCCCATGCGATGTTCACGCCCGGCTATCCGAACTGGCTCGACAACCTCGACCGCGCGCTCGCGCTCAAGCCGGACTCGATGAAAGGCTACACGGTCGGCGACAACACGCACAAGGAGTCGAGCCATTATCCCTGGCGGATGGACGACGAGAAGCTTGCCTATCTCGCCTATGAGAAGTTCGTGAAGGCCGGGATCAAGAACGTCTGCGTCCACAAGGGACTGTTCTCACCGGCGACCGAGCAGCGCTTCCCCAACCTCCGCCCCTATGCCGACGTGCGCGATGTCGGCAAGGCGGCGAAGGACTGGCCCGAGCTCAACTTCATCATCTACCACGGCGGCTATCGCCACGTCGGCGGCAGCCCCGAAGTGGCGATGGCCGAGTTCGACTCGACCGGCCGCAGCTCCTGGGTCAGCGACCTCGCCGACATCCCCGCGCAGTACGGAGTGACGAACGTCTACGCCGACCTCGGCCAGCTCTTCGCGCACTCGACGGTCTCCCAGCCTCGCCTCTGCGCGGCGCTGATGGGCATTCTGGTCAAGGGCATGGGCGCCGACCACGTGATCTGGGGCACCGATGCGGTGTGGACGGGGTCGCCGCAATGGCAGATCGAGGGTCTCCGGCGGCTCGAGATCCCGGAGGACATGCAGAAGAAGCACGGCTTCAGCCCGCTTGGGCTCGCCGACGGTCCGATCAAGACCGCGATCTTCGGCGAGAACGTCGCCCGACTCTACGGCCACCGGCGCACCGCCGGCCTCGACCGCTTTGACAGCCTCAAGGCGCAGTACGAGGAGCGGGGACCGATGCCGAGCAACCGCCGCTACGGCTTCGTCGCCGCCGGCTGACCCGCCGCTCCGGAGGGGCAGAGCCAAGGCTTCGCCCCTCCGGCCATTCCTGGCACACTCGGCCTCGGCGACGGGCGATCCAGAGGCTGACGGCGAATGGCGCGGAAAGAGCTGAACTTCGGTCAGATCCTCGGCCAAGCGTTCACGGCATATCAGCGGCGGGACTTCAAGGAGGCGGAACGCTGCTGCGGGGTGATCCTCAAGGCCAAGCGCAACCATTTCGACGCGCTGCACCTTCTGGGGATCATCGCCGGGCGGAGCGGCCGCTACGACGACGCCGCGCGTCTGCTCGGCGAGGCGCTGCGGGTCAATACACGCTCCGCCCCGGCACATTCCGACCTCGGCATCGCCCTCATGCGCCTCGGCCGCGCCCGGGAGGCGCTCGACCGCTACGATCGTGCGCTCTCGATCGATCCTACCCTTGCCGACGCCCGCTACAACCGAGGCAACGCGCTGCTCGCGCTCGGGCGCTTCGAGGAGGCCGTCCAGAGCTACGACCAGGCGCTGGCCCTCCGGCCGGATTCGGTGATCGCGCTCGCCAACCGCGGCAACGCGCTTCGCGAGCTCAAACGCTTCGAGGAGGCGCTCGCCGGCTACGACCAGGCCCTCGCGCTGCGGCCCGACCACGTCAACGCCCTCAACAACCGCGGCAACGTCCTCAGCGACCTGATGCGCCTGAACGAAGCGCTGGCCAGCTACGACAAGGCGCTCGCGTTCAAGGCGGACGACGCCAAGGCGCTGGCCAATCGCGGCAACGTGCTGAAGGAGCTGCATCGCTACGACGAGGCGCTCAGGAGCTACGACCAGTCGCTCGCGATCGAGCCTAAGGACGCCGAGACGCTCTGCAATCGCGGCGTCGCCCTGATGGACGGGCGCCAGTACGAGCTGGCGGCGGCCGATTTCGAAGCCGGCCTGCGGATCGACCCCGACCGCCCATACGTCTTGGGCCAACTCAACCATTGTCTTCGCCACTGTTGCGACTGGCGGCCGAGCGCCGAGGTCACCGAGCGACTGGTGCAGGCGGTCCGTGCCGGGAAACGCGCCGACTTCCCGTTCTCCTTTCTCGCCGTCTCCGACCTCCCCTTCGATCAGCGGATCTGCGCCGAGACCTTTGTCCACGACAAGTTCCCGGCCGGCACGCCGTCGATCCGGCCGGCCAGTCGCCCGGCCCATGACCGCATCCGCCTCGTCTACCTGTCCTCGGACTTCCGCGAGCACGCCATCTCCTACCTCACCGCCGGCCTCTTCGAGCGCCATGACCGCGCGCGGTTCGAGACCTTCGCCATCGCACTCAGGCCGGAGGAGACCGGCGAGATGCGAGTCCGCCTCAAAGGTGCCTTCGAGCACTTCCTCGACGTCCATGACAAGAGCGACGCCGAGGTTGCCCGCCTGATCGGGGAGATCGAGGCCGACATCGTCGTCGATTTGAACGGACATACCGACGGCGGTCGCACCGCCGTCCTCGCCGTGCGCCCGGCGCCGATCCAGGTGAGCTACATCGGCCTCGCCGGAACCATGGGTGCGCCCTTCATCGACTATCTCATCGCCGACCCTGTTCTCGTCGGACCAGGCGAGGAGCGGGACTACGTCGAGAAGGTCGTCCGCCTGCCCGAGGCCTATCTGGTCAACGACGACCGGCGGCCGATCGCCGAGCGCACGCCGACCCGGGCAGAAGCCGGCCTGCCGGAGTCGGGTTTCGTCTTCTGCTCCTTCAACAACGCCCACAAGATCACACCCGAGGTCTTCGCCGTCTGGATGCGGCTTCTCGGCCGGATCGAGGGGAGCGTGCTCTGGCTCCTCTCCGGCAATCCGGCCGGCGTCCGCAATCTGAAGCGGGAAGCCGAAGCGGCGGGCGTCGATCCGGCGCGCCTGGTGTTCGCGCCCCGCGCCCGGCCGGCCGATCACCTCGCCCGCCATCGCCTGGCCGACCTGTTCCTGGACACGCTTCCCTACAACGCCCACACCACCGCGAGCGACGCCTTGTGGACCGGCCTGCCGCTGGTGACCTGCAAGGGCTCGACCTTCGCCGGCCGGGTCGCCGCCAGCCTCCTGACCGCGGTCGGCCTGCCCGAGCTCGTCACCCTCTCGCTCGCCGACTACGAGGCGTTGGCCCTGAAGCTGGCGACCGAGCCGGCGATGCTGGCGGCCGTGCGGGCGAAGCTGGCCCGGAACCGCGACACGCATTCGCTGTTCGACACGGCGCGGTCGACTCGTCATCTGGAAAGTGCGTTCATCTCGATGGTCGAGCGCCATCGCCGCGGCGAGGCGCCAGCAGGCTTCGACGTGCGGCCCCTGCCCTCCACCGTTCCGCCCGAGGACGCCGCCCGATGACCTCCGTCGACTCGCGCCCGACCCTGGCTGCCCCCGACGACGACCCCTATCTCTGGCTCGAGAAGATCGACGGCGCCCGCGCGACCGCCTGGGCCGACGCGGCCAGCGCCCGGACGATGGCCCGTTTCGGCGGACCTGGTTTCGGCACCGACCGCGACGCGCTTGCCGCCATCCTCGACCGTCCGGACAACATCCCGTTCGTCAGCCGGCGCGGCGAGCGCCTCTTCAATTTCTGGAAGGACGCCCAGAATCCGCGCGGGATCTGGCGGACGACCGACCTCGCGAGCTTCCGCCGCGACAAGCCGGACTGGGACGTGCTGCTGGATCTCGACGCGCTCGCCACGACGGAAGGCGCGGACTGGATCTGGAACGGCGCCTCGACACTCCGGGGCCTCCATGACCGCGCCATCCTCCGCCTCTCGCGCGGCGGCGGCGATGCGGTGGTGCTCCGCGAGTTCGATCTCGGTGCCAGGGGTTTCGTCTCAGGCGGGTTCGAACTGCCCGAGGCCAAGGGAGCGACCGTCTGGCTCGACCGCGACACCCTCCTCCTTTCCTCGGCGATCGGCGAGGGCATGGCGACCCGGTCCGGCTATGCGCGGACGGTGCGCGTCTGGCGGCGCGGCACCGACCCGCTCGCCGCCCCGGCGATCTTCGAGACCAGCCCTGAGTCCATGGGCGTCTGGGGCGACGTCGATCATGAGGGCGGCACCGAGCGCCTCAGTTTCGTCGAGAAGCCCGGGTTCTTCGACTCCGTCGTCTGGTTCGGCGACCGCAGCGGGGCGAAGATGCGGATCGATGCGCCGACCGACGCGTGGCTCCGCTGGCACCGCGGCTGGCTGGCGATCAAGCCGCGCACGCCCTGGACAGTCGGCGGCAAGACCCATGCGCCGGATACCGTGCTCGGCATCTCCCTCGCGGCATTCCTCGGCGGCGACCGCGAGTTCGTCAAGCTGTTCGAGCCCGCGCGCCGCCGCAGCCTCCAGAGCTTCTTCTGGGCGGGCGGGCGCCTCGACCTCTCGATCCTCGATGACCTCCGGCCGGTCTTCGAGGTGCTGACGCCGGGCCCGGGAGACTGGTCACGGGAGCGCATCGGCGGTCTGCCGGAGATCGGCGTCGCCTCCGTCTGGTCGCTCGACGTCGAGGAGGAGGAATCGACCGGCGACCTCCTCGCCAGCGCCCAGAGTCCGACCACGCCGGCCTCGTTGTTTCTCGTGAAACAAGGGGCGGCGCCTGAGATCCTGAAGCAGGCGCCGGAAACTTTCGATGCCTCCGGCCTCGTCGTCAGCCGCCACGAGGCCGTATCGGTCGACGGCGAGCGCATCCCTTACGTGCAGGTCGGCCCGCCCGGCGAGACCGGCGAGGCGCCCATCCACCTCAGCGGGTACGGCGGCTTCAACATCTCGGTGCTGCCGTCGTACAACTCGGCGATCGGCAAGCTCTGGCTGGAGCGCGGCGGCACCGGCGTCGTCGCCAGCATCCGCGGCGGCGGCGAGTTCGGCACACCCTGGCACGAAGCCGGACGGCGCCAGGGCAAGCGCCTCTCCCACGACGATTTCGCCGCCGTCGCCGCCGACCTGGTCCGGCGCGGTGTCACCCGGCCCGGACGGATCGCGGCCGAGGGCGGCTCCAACGGCGGCATTCTCATCACCAATATGCTGACCCGCTACCCCGAGCGCTTCGGCGCGCTCTTCTGCACGATCCCGCTGATCGACATGCGCCGATACTCGAAGCTGCTCGCCGGCGCCTCCTGGATCGCCGAATACGGCGACCCCGACAAGGCGGAGGACTGGGCCTTCCTTGGGCCGATGTCCGCCTACCACGCGGCCGAGCCCGGCAGGCCCTATCCCCCGATCCTCATCGCCACCACCCGCCGCGACGACCGCGTCCACCCCGGACATGCGCGGAAGATGGCGGCGAAGCTGGAGGCGATGGGCTGCCGCGTCTGGTTCTACGAGCCGTCCGCCGGAGGCCACGGCTACGGCAAGGACAACCGCGAGCGTGCCGCCTTCACCGCGCTCGGGTACGCGTTTCTCCGCGATGCGATCGGGTGGACGCCGTGCTAGGCGGTCGTGCAGAGTTCCACCGAGCCACCGGGGAGAAATCCATGTCGGTATCGAACTTCCTAGCGGCCCGCGATTTCCTCTTTCGCGAGCGCGAGAACTACGACACCGCCTACCGGGACTTCCGCTGGCCGGACCTCGACCGCTTCAACTGGGCCCTCGACTATTTCGACATGATGGCCGTCGGCAACCGCCGCCCGGCGCTATGGCTGGTCGACGAGGGCGGGGCTGAGACCAGGATCTCCTTCGAAGAGATGAGCCGTCGGTCGAACCGGGTCGCCAACCATTTCCGCCAGCTCGGCATCCGTCGTGGCGACCGCGTGCTGCTCATGCTCGGCAACGTGGCGCCCTTGTGGGAGAGCCTGCTGGCGGCGATGAAGCTGGGCGCGGTGATCGTGCCGGCGACCACGCTGCTCACCCGTGACGATCTCCAGGACCGCTTCGCGCGCGGGCGTGTCCGCCACGTCGTCACCGGAGCGGCCAATGCCGGCAAGTTCGACGATCTCCCCGGCGACTACACGCGCATCCTGGTCGGCGGCACCGTTCCTGGCTGGCACAGCTACGAGGCCTACGAGCACGCTCCGGCGACCTTCACGCCCGACGGCGAGACCAAGGCCACCGATCCGCTGCTGCTCTATTTCACGTCAGGCACCACCAGCAAGCCGAAGCTGGTGCTGCACAGCCATCAGAGCTATCCGGTCGGCCATCTCTCGACCATGTACTGGCTCGGGCTCCGCCCAGGCGACATACACCTCAACATCTCCTCGCCCGGCTGGGCCAAGCACGCCTGGAGCTGCATCTTCGCGCCGTGGAACGCCGGGGCGACGGTGTTCCTGTTCAACCAGCCGCGCTTCTCAGCGAAGCCGCTGCTCGACACCATGGTCCGCTGCGGCGTCACGACCTTCTGCGCCCCGCCGACGGTCTGGCGCATGTTGATCCAGGAGGATCTGGCCGCATGGAAGGTCAAGCTGACGGAGGTGATCGGCGCCGGCGAACCCTTGAACCCAGAGGTGATCGAGCGCGTCCGTACCGCCTGGGGCCTCACCATCCGCGACGGCTACGGCCAGACCGAGACCACCGCACAATGCGGCAACAGCCCGGGGCAGAAGGTGAAAGCGGGATCGATGGGACGGCCGCTGCCGGGCTACGCCGTCCGGCTTTGCGATGCCGACGGCAAGGAGCAGACGGAAGCCGAGATCTGTCTCCCGCTCGCCCAGCGCCCGCTCGGACTGATGCAGGGCTACCAGGACGACGATGGCCGGATCAGCCCGCTCGCCGGCGATCTCTACCGCACCGGCGACGTCGCCATGCGCGACGCCGACGGCTACTTGACCTATGTCGGCCGCGCCGACGACGTGTTCAAAGCCTCGGACTACCGTATCAGCCCGTTCGAGCTGGAGAGCGTGATGATCGAGCACGCCGCGGTGGTCGAGGCCGCCGTGGTGCCCTCACCCGATCCGCTCCGGCTCGCCGTGCCCAAAGCCTTCATCGTGCTGGCGGTAGGGTATGAGCCCGACCGCGCGACCGCTTTGGCCCTCTTTCGCCACGCCCGCGCCCATCTCTCGCCGTTCAAGCGCATCCGCCGGATCGAGTTCGCCGAGCTGCCGAAGACCATCTCCGGCAAGATCCGCCGGGTCGAGCTGCGCCGGAACGAGGCCGCCCAGCGCGACGGCAGCACGCGGGGCAAGACCGAGTTCTGGGAAGAGGATTTCCCCGAGCTGAAGTAGCGGGAGATCGTGCCCCCTCTCCCGCGAAGCGGGGGAGGGACGGGGTGGGGGCCGAGCGAAGCGAGGAGCGCGCGTCGGACAAAGCCCTCGATGACTATCGAAGAGAAGATCCTCGCTTCGCTCGGCCCCCACCCCGTCCCTTCCCCGCTTCGCGGGAGAGGGAGTCCGAGGCGTGAGGGGGTTTTAGTTCGACAGGAACTCGTTGGTGTAGAAGGCGGTGGCCGGCAGGTTGGTCTCGACCTCGCGGTATTTCTTCATCAGGTCGAGCGTCAGCTGCCAGTCCGCGTCCTCGGCGAGCCCGATGCGCTTTCCCTTCGGAATGCCCGCCACCGTCACCAGGTTCGCCTCCGCCACCGTGGCGAGCAGCGTTGCCAGCTCCAGATCCTTGTTCATGCGGTTGACCGCGGCCGCCGCTTCCTTGGGCTCGGCGATCATCGCCTCGTAGGACTTCTGGCTGGCGCGCACGAACCGCTTCACCAGGTCGGGCTTGGCCTTGATGGTGTCGTTGTGCGCGATCACCGTCATGCCGATGGTGTTGACGCCGTAGTCGGCGAAGGCGAGCACGGTCGAGTCGACGCCCTTGGCCTTGAACAAAGTCGGGAACTCGGTGATGCCGCCGAGCACGGCATCGACCTGCTTGTCGAGGAACGAGGTGGTCTTGGCCGTCGCGTCCATCATCACCAGCCGGATCTTGTCTGAGTCCAGCTTGTTGACCGCGACCACCGCCGGCCAGAGCTGGGTGAGGCCATCGCCGGCGGTGACCGCGAGACGCTTGCCCTCGAGGTCCTTCATCGTCTTGATTCCGAGATCGGCACGCGCGATGACGCCATAGGTCGAGCGGTTGACCACCGACATGACGGATTTGGCCGGGATGCCCTTGGCGGCGCCGGCGATCAGGCTGCCGGCGTCGGCCATGGCGAAGTCGTCGTCCTTGGAGCCGATCTGCTGGACCGAGCGGGCGGAGCCGCGGCCCTCGTTCAAGGTCAGGTCGATGCCCTCGGCCTTGTAGTAGCCCCGCTCCTTGCCCAGGACGAAGGCGCCGTGCGATCCGCTCAGCAGCCAGTTGAGCCGGAGGCTCGCCTTGTCCTGGGCGAGCGCCGGCCCGGCGATCAGCAGCGACGCCGCGACGACGAATGATCCGAGGCGCATGGTTTCCTCCGTTGGCCGGGTCCGGTCGGTCCGGAGCCTCTTTCCGATCGTCAAATCCTCGGCGATGGTAGGGGGCTCGTCCCCTCCAGCACAAGGGAGTCGCATGGCCCTCCGCACCGCCTTCCTCGGCGTCGCCCATTGGCACGCGCCGATCTATGCCGGAATTCTGAAGACGCTGGGCGTTCCCGTGGTCGGGTCCACCGACCTGGATCGGGACAAGGGCGCTGCCGCCGCGGCCGGGCTCGGGATTCCGTTCGAGGCCGACGCATCGGCGATGCTGGCGGCGGCCAAACCGAATTTCGTCGTCGTCATGCCCCGCCACGACCAGGCGATGGCGACCCTGGCGCCGGCGCTCGAGCGGCGCCTGCCGATGCTGATCGAGAAGCCGATGGGGCTGAACGGGACCGAGGCCCGCGCGACGGCGCGCGCGATAGAGGCGTCCAAGGTCTGGGCCACCGCCGCCATGACCGTCCGCCACAATGCGATCTGGCGTCATGTCGAGCGGATGCGCGCCGCCGGAACGCTGGGCAAGGTCATGCACGCGCATTTCCGCATCGTCAACGGCCCGCCCCGGCGTTACCCCGACTGGGGCGTCGGCTGGATGCTGGAGCCGGAGAGATCCGGCGGCGGCGCGCTGCGCAACCTCGGCATCCATGGCGCCGATGCGTTCCGCTGCCTCGCCGGCCCGGACATCGAGGTGCGCGCCGCATCGCTCTGCCACCACGCCTACGGGCTCCCGGTCGAGGAGTTCGCGACGGCGCTCTTGCAGGCGCCGGCGGGTCCCGCCTGCACCATCGAGGCCGGCTACTCTTATGCCGCGTCCGGCGGCGACTTCGAATGGCGGATCGCCACCACCGGCGCCTATTTCCTGGAGACCGCCACCCAGCTCACCGTCCGCCACGCCGACGGACGGATGGAGACCGAGGCGACACCGACGATCCCGGTGCAGCAGCCGATGGTCGAGGCGGCGCTGGCCGATTTCGCCGCCGGCCGCACCCCCGCCTGTCCGGTCGGGGAGTGCGCCGAGGCGGTGGTCCTTTGCGACCGGATCTACGCGGCGGCCAAATAGATCAGCCGCGCCAGCGGCGTGGCTTGCCGGTCGGTAACGGCACAGGGCCTCGCCAGAAACGTCGTGAGGTAGCGAACGACGATTGGCGCTAACGCCTGAATGCAATAGAATTCTTGGGATTTTCTAGAAATTCTACCGATGGTTGATATGCTTGAGGCGATTGTGCGCGAAGAGACGGTTTCATCGTGAACGAACGAGGCTGAGCGCAGCACATGCCCGACAAAACGAGAAACGTGACGATAACCCAATTCCGCCATTTGCCGAGTTGGTACTAAGTCATCCTCTTTATGAAGTTTTCACGTATAGCGAAGACCAATTCTCCGAGATACGTAGCGCCAAAACTTTCACTGGTCATTTCGATAGTTACTGCCCAGGCTGTCGGAAAGACAGTACTTTTCATCCGGAATTGGAGAAACCGAACTATGATAGACACCATGCGACAGTAGACGAAATTTGGTACAGGTCGTTAAGGTGCACACGCGACAAGAAACATGAGATCTCGGTTCTCTTTAGGAGTGAAAAAATGAATTAGTGAAGATCGGGCAATTGCCTCCGCTTGTAGATCTTCAACTGCCGCAAGTGCAGAAATATAGAACAATATTGGGGGAAGACTATCGAGAGCTTGCGCACGCTATCGGCTTAGTCGCGCATGGGGTTGGCATTGGTTCGTTTGTATACTTGAGAAGGA
>SHVZ01000104.1 GCA_009694025.1 Alphaproteobacteria bacterium
AGGACCCCCAATCCCGTCCGCGGCCGTGTCGCCGCCGTCAACGGCATGGCGGTCAACATGTCGAACCAGCTCGGCAGCCTGGAAGCCGGCCTGACCGCCGCCTGGCTCGGCGCCGTCGGCGCGCTGGCGCTCGGCGGGGCGGCGACGCTGGTGCTGGTCGGGATCGGCGCGCTGCTGTTCCCGGCCTTGCGCAAGGTCGACCGGCTGTAGGCGTGGCGCCGCAATTCAGGGGACGCCGGCGGATCCGGCCTACATGGCGGACGGCCTCCTCTATCGCCGGGCTCATCGACGACCGCGGCATGGCCCATCGCTGCCAAAGGCGGATTCCGTCCACCCCACCCTGCGACAAAGCCTACACGGGGGTATGCGCAATGCCCTGCAGCAGGGTCTCGTCCAAGAGTGTGATCTTCCCGCCGACAATGGAGATGACGTGGTCCTTTTGCCAGGCCGCGAGCTGCTTGTTGACGCTTTCGCGGGTGAAGCCGACGAGGTTTGCTAGTTCACGTTGAGAGAGCTTATGCTTGAGCGTGACGCCCTTCGGCTGCCGGTCGCCATCGGCCGCAAGGCTCAAGAGCTTCTTCGCAAGCCGCGAGGAGAGGTTTAGGAAAAGCAGATCCTCCACCTGCTCGGTCGTACGCCGAAGGCGGTCGCAGAGCACCTCCATCAAACGCAATGCGATCTCGGCGTTCTGCTTCAGAAATGGGACGAACTCGCGCCGATCGATGATCAGGAGCTTGCAGTCCGTCATAGCGATAGCGTCGGCGGACCGATCCCTGCCATCCAAGAGCGCGATTTCGCCGAAGACCTCGCCTTCATCGACGATGTTGAGAGTCACCTCGCGCCCATCGAGGCTGGGCGCCCGGATCTGAACTCGCCCCTCGAGCACCGCCAGAAGACCGCGGCCGGGCGACCCTTTGAGAAAGATCGTCTCGCGGGCCCGATGGGATTCGATGCGGGCGAAACCAAGAATTCTGTCGAGCTCGGCGCGAGAAAGGCCGCCGAAGAGCCTGTGAGCTTCGAGAATATGGCGGTAGTCCTTGGCAGCGCCCGTCATGCCAAGGATCTACCTCGAGAATGTCCCTCCCGGCAAATTCGAGAGATCTCGACGACGACCGGCGCAACCGGTCAGGGACCGGATTTGGGCGATAGCGTGGGCTTCGCAGGCGCTTGTTCACGAAATCGACGAGGAATACGTGCGCCCCCAGAGTGCCTTCGCCAGCGCGCGCATGGAACGGATCCACTCCCGGTAGTTCTCCCCTACATTGCTCGGTCCGTGCGTTTCGATGATTTCGGGGCCAACCTCCTGACCGCCCTCGATGATTTCGAAGGCTGCGTGAAGCTCGTGCAAGAAATCGAGCCCCGGTTGCTCCGGATCCTCGATCGCGATGAGAGCCGCGGGTTCGCTCGAGCCGCCGACCGTCGAGCCGCGCTCGATCGGAGCGATGAGGAGCAGATACGGCGCTTTTCCCGATTGGCGCGAGGCCGTCGCGATCGCGTAGGAGGGTCCGGCGTGTCGATCCACGCGGGACAGCGCCCTTGCGACTTCCCGCCGCAACATTTCCGACTCGTATGGCTCGGCCGCCGCCAGGGCCCGACCCTGCAGCGCGAGTCCGTCATCTCTGGCCAAGAGCGCTTCTGCGGCCGAATTGAGAGTGATGACACGCGCGCCTTCGCACACGAGGAGGACACCGAGCAAGAGGCTATCCAGGGGTCTGCCGAAGAGATCCCGGGCGCTTCCCGAGGGCGGTTCCGTATCGAACCGAGGATGGGACCGGCCGCCTGTTCTCGGCGTCTCCAGTCTTCTGTGCTGCTCGAAATTGTCGCTTTCCGAGCGTACACGGCGGTCGATCTCGGCTCTTTGGGCGGCACCGTTCCACCAATTTGCGGATCTGAATTGCGCCATGGCTGCGCCCTCCTTTGTGCGCCCGATCGTCGGCTCGGGCCATCGGAGGTCTAATAGCGCACTCGGAGG
The DNA here is from genome assembly GCA_009694025.1 of Alphaproteobacteria bacterium. Lineage (GTDB taxonomy): Bacteria > Pseudomonadota > Alphaproteobacteria > SHVZ01 > SHVZ01 > SHVZ01. The sequence continues at coordinate 1,973 of SHVZ01000104.1, forward strand.
CGGAGACCCTGTGAAGCGGTTCACAGGTCCAGCGTCGCAGGGTCGAATAATCTTTCACCGAAGGCGAGCGGACTCCCGAGGGAATCGTGCCGAATGCACGATCGCCGAATCGTGCAATGGCCCCGTCCAGTATCTACAATGCGGGACAATGGCCGACGCCCTCAGCCCGCAGATGCAGTGCCCAGGATGCGGCAACGAAAACCCGCCGGGAGCGATCGAGGTTTGTACGCGATGCGGCGCAGGTCTGACCCGGTGCCGGCACTGCGGATCGGCCAATCTTCGTCGATTTCGACATTGCATCGCCTGCGGTTCCTTTCTGGTCCTCCACGAGGTGGACGCAGAGGGCGACGGCGCCAAGTCCGGCGAGCGCAAGCACGTAACGGTTCTCTTCGCCGATATCGCAGGCTCGCTCGCGATGATTCAGGACAGCGATCCTGAAGACGCTCATGCGGTCTTTGACCGCACGATCGAGGCGGTCGCTGAAGTCGTTCATAGCCACGGCGGAACCATCAACCGTGTCCTCGGCGACGGCGTGATGGCGCTGTTCGGCGCGCCGGCCTCGCTCGAGCATCACGCGGTAAAGGCGACTACTGCGGCGCTTTCGATCCTACGCCGCATCGACGAGCTGAACCATCGGCTGGAGCCGGTCTACGGCGTGCGCATCCGGATGCATATCGGGCTCGATTCCGGAGAAGTGGTCGTTCGCTCCCTTTCTACGGACATACACACCGAATACGATGCCGTCGGTCGTACCGCACACGTCGCCGCCCGAATGTTGGCGCTCGCGCCAGCAGGCACCATCAGAATCTCGGCCGAGACGGCGCGGCAGGTTGCGGGCTTCATCAAGACGCGCTCGCCCGGCCGGATCTGGAAGGAGAGGCCGCGGACGGCGGCGACCTCGGTCGCCGGCTCGGGCCGGAAGAGCTGCGTGAGGCCGCGCCGGCGGCGGACGCGGAAGCTCTTGGCCAGGTTCTCGACGACGATGGCGGCGGCGGACATGACGGTGGCTCCAAATGCGAAGGGCCCCGACGTTTCCGGCAGGGCCCTCAGGCGAACTCAGGTGCGGTCTTAGTGAAACTCAGCGCACGCGTTCCCCCGGGGGCCGGATCATGGCCTCCATAAGGTAGACGGTGTGGAACTTCGCCGACGTGGACATGACGCTACCGGTAGCCGAGATCACGGTCGCTTGTCAAACGCTCGGCACATTCGCGCTAGGATGTGTCCCGCGCCCCAAGGAAACTCGAGACTCCGATGCTCCCTGATTCCGAGAGCCACGATCCGCGTGCTTCCGTTGCCGGTGTCGTGTGGCGCTGGTTCGACGTCGTCGTCCTCGATCTCGGGCGGCAGGTCCGGCTCTCCTACCTGCCGCCGCTGATGGTGTACCTGGCGTCGGGTATCTCGGGCCTCACCGCGATCGTCGGCACATTCTTCGTGAAGGACTATTTCGGCTTCTCGGCCGCCTTCCTCGCCGGCCTGGGCTTCTGGGCGGGCATCCCCTGGACCTTGAAAATGCCGCTCGGCCATCTCGTCGACCTCATCTGGCGGCGGAAGGCGGCCCTGGTCTACCTCGGCGCCGCGCTCCTCGCCTTCAGCATCGCCATCATGTACGGGCTGATCGCCCACACCGCCCGGATGGCGGCGGTGACGGACATCGAGGTCTGGTACGTGCTGAGTACGCTTCTCGGGCCGATCGGCTACGTGCTGCAGGACGTGGTCGCCGACGCCATGACCGTCGAGGCGGTGCCGGCCTTCGACGGGAGCGGCCGGCCCTACCCGGAGGAAGCCCTCAAGGCGATGCATACGACCATGCAGACGCTCGGCCGAGTCGCGATCATCCTCGGCCTGGTCGTGGTCGCCGTCCTCAACATCTGGATGTTCGAGGGCGTCGCCGAGATGTCGGAGGCGGCGAAGACGACGACCTATGCGGACATCCATCTGCTCGCCCTCGCCATCCCGGCGATCTCGGTCCTCGGCGTCGTCCTCGCCGCAACGGCGCGGCGGCGCCGGGCGGCCGGGCTTCGGGCTCAGGGCTTCGGCCGCGCGCGGATCGAGGAGATGCTGGGCTCCCACGGAGCGCCGCCTGCGCCCAACTGGTGGATCATCGGCGGCGGCCTCGGATTCGTCGTCTTCACGGCCCTGATCGGGCTCGCGCCGATCCCGTTCAACCAGGAGATCGTCTTCGCCGGATCGATGGCGATCGTCCTGTTCATGATGCACCGGCTGATGCCGGAGCTGCCCGAAGGCGCCCGCGACGCCCTGGTCGGCACCGCCATCATCATTTTCGTGTTCCGCGCCGTGCCCCTGCCCGGCCCTGGTGTCGGCTGGTGGCAGATCGACGCGCTGAACTTCGATCAGCAGTTCCTGTCCGTGCTCAGCCTGATCACGGCCGGGCTCACCCTCGCCGGCATGCTGGCGCTTAGGCCGCTGATGGCGAAGCGCTCGATCGCCGACGTGGTGATCCTCCTCAGCATCGCGTCGGCGATCCTGTCGCTGCCGACCATCGGCCTCTACTACGGCGTCCACGAGTGGACGGCCCGCCACACCGGCGGGGTCGTGGATGCGCGCTTCATCGCCATCATCAGCACCGCGCTCGAATCGCCGCTGGGGCAGATCTCGATGATCCCGATGCTGGCGTGGATCGCCAAGAACGCGCCCGAGAACCTCAAGGCGACGTTCTTCGCCGTCATGGCCTCGTTCACCAACCTGGCGCTGGCCGCCAGCAGCCTCGCCACCCGGTATCTCAACGAGGTCTTCGTCATCGAGCGCGAGGTCCGCGATCACGCCAGCGGCGCAATCACGGTTCCTGCCGACTACGGCGCGCTCGGCTGGCTCCTGCTCACGGTGACGGCGCTCGGTGCTCTCCTGCCGCTCGCCACGGTCGCGATCGTGCAGCTTTCGCGGCTGCGGACGACCCAGTAGGCAGGCCTGGTTCCGGCGGTTTACAGCAGGCGCGGCGCCTCGGGGGCGGCCGGCCGGATCAGCTCCGGGCCCTCGCTCCTTGCATTGTTGACGAGGCGGGCGACCGGATGGTGGACGAGGCGCCCGGGCGGCAGCGGCACCAGCAGCGCCCGGAGATCGGCGAGCGGGGTCGCCGGATCGAGCCATCGCGCCCATCCCTCCGGATCGAGAATCGCCGGCATGCGGCCATGAACGGGCACCACGTCCGACGAGGCGTCGGTGGTGACGAAGCCGAAGGTCTCGACCGCCTCGCCGGTCGGCGAGGTCCAGCGCTCCCACAGTCCGGCGAAGGCCATGAGCGCCCCATCGCGGAGCGTGAATCGGTAGGGCTGCTTCAGCTTTCCGGCCGCCTGCCATTCATAGTAGCCGTCCGCCGGCACCAGGCAGCGGCGGCGGCGGAAGGCGTCGCGGAAGGTCGGCTTCCCGGCGACGGTCTCGGCGCGCGCGTTGATCGCCCGCGCGCCGGCCGCGAGATCCTTGGCCCAGGCGGGCACCAGGCCCCAGCGCAGCATCGCCAGGTGACGCTGGCCGTCGTCGCCGAGGCGCACGATCGGCGCCGTCTGTGTCGGCGCGATGTTCCAGCGCGGCTGGAGGTTCGGTAGCTGCGGGAACTTGAACACCCGCCGCATCGCCTCGACCGGCTTGGTCAGATGGTAGCGTCCGCACATGGCATCCGGACGCTACACCCGAAGGCGAACGGTGTCAGCCGAAGCGCCCGGTGATGTAGTCCTCGGTGCGCTGGTCCCGGGGCGAGGTGAACAGGGTCTCGGTCGAGCCGAACTCGACCAGGTCGCCGAGGAAGAGGAAGGCGGTGAAGTCGGAGACGCGCGCCGCCTGCTGCAAATTGTGGGTGACGATGGCGATGCAGTAGTCGCTCCTCAGCTCGCCGATCAGCTCCTCGATCTTGGCGGTCGAGATCGGATCGAGCGCCGAAGCCGGCTCATCCAGCAGCAGCACCTCCGGGCTGACCGCGATCGCGCGCGCGATGCACAGGCGTTGCTGCTGGCCGCCCGACAGGCTGAGGCCGCTCTGGCGCAGCTTGTCCCCGACCTCCCCCCACAGCGCCGCCTTCCTCAGGGCGGATTCGACGCGGGCATCCATCTCCGCCGGCGACAGCTTCTCGTAGAGACGGATGCCGAAGGCGATGTTGTCGTAGATCGACATCGGGAACGGCGTCGGCTTCTGGAACACCATGCCGATCTTGGTGCGGAGCAGGTTGACGTCCTGCCTCTTCGACAGGATGTCCGTGCCGTCGAGCAGCACCGAGCCCTCCGCCCGCTGGTTCGGATAGAGGTCGTACATGCGGTTCAGCACGCGGAGCAGCGTCGACTTCCCGCACCCCGACGGCCCGATGAAAGCGGTGACGCGCTTGCCATGGACCGGCAGCGAGATGCCGTGCAGCGCCTCGCGGTCGCCGTAGAAGAACTTGAGATCCTGGATGACGATCTTCTCGGCCGGCCTCTGGACGCCGTCGGCGGTCGGCCGGTCGGCGAGCCTGGTCTCGATCCTGATTTCGCTGCGCGGCCGCGACGGCGGTGCTGGTTCCACCGTCACGCCTCGTTCCCCCTGTTTCTCGCGGCGAGCATCCGCGCCACGACGTTGAGCAGCAGTACGGTCGCGGTGATGACGAGCGCGCCGCTCCAGGCGAGCCTCTGCCAGTTTTCGTAGGGACTGAGGGCGAACTGGAAGATGACGACCGGCAGGTTGGCCATCGGTGCGTTCATGTCGCCGCTCCAGAACTGGTTGTTGAGGGCCGTGAACAGGAGCGGCGCGGTCTCGCCGCTGACCCTGGCGATCGCCAGCAGCACGCCGGTCATCATGCCGCTGCCGGCAGCGCGATAGGCGATCGTCACGATCACCTTCCAGCGCGACGCACCGAGCGCGGCGGCGGCCTCGCGAAGTCCCGCTGGCACCAGCGTCAGCATGTCGTCGGTGGTGCGGAGCACGACAGGCACGGCGATGACCGCCAGCGCCATGGCGCCGGCCCAGCCGGAGAAGTGCCCCATGCGGACCACCATGACCTCGTAGACGAAGAGGCCGATGATGATCGAGGGCGCGCTCAAGAGGATGTCGTTGACGAAGCGGACGACCTCGCCGAGCCGGCCGCCTTGCTCGTAGCGGGCGTACTCGGCGAGATAGGTGCCGGCGAGGATGCCGACCGGCGCGCCGACGAGGACGGCGACGACGGTCATGACGAGGCTGCCGAATATGGCGTTGAGCAGTCCGCCGGCGTCGCCGGGCGGCGGCGTCATCTCGGTGAAGAGGGCGAGGTCGATGCCGGCGACGCCCTTCGCCAGCAGCGTCCAGAGGATGGCGGTGAGCCAGAAGAGGCCGAGCGCCGCGGCGCCGCCGGCCAGCGTCAGCGCCAGGCGGTTCACCAGCTTGCGGCGCGCGTAGAGGGTCATCGCGTCCCCCCGGAGCGGGCCTGGGCTCGTCTCAGCAGCAGCTTGGCGAGCGCAAGGACGCCGAAGGTGATGACGAAGAGGATGAGACCCAGCAGGATCAGGGACGAGGCGTAGATGTCGCCGACGGCTTCGGTGAACTCGTTGGCGATCGCCGCCGAGATGGTCGTGCCCGGCGCCAGGAGCGACGCCGAGATCCGGTGCGCGTTGCCGATGACGAAGGTGACGGCCATGGTCTCGCCGAGCGCACGGCCGAGGCCGAGCATGACGCCGCCGACGACGCCGACCCGCGCGTACGGCAGCACCACCTTCCACACCACCTCCCAGGTGGTGGCGCCGAGACCGTAGGCGGACTCCTTCAGCATCGGCGGCACGGTGTCGAACACCTCGCGGGTGATCGAGGTGATGAACGGCAGCACCATGATGCCGAGGATGAGGCCGGCAGTGAGCACACCGATACCGTAGGGAGGACCCTGGAACAGCGCCTCGAGCACGGGAACGTCCTCGAACGATTCGATCAGGAACGGCTGGACATTGTGCTGAAGGAAGGGTGCGAGAACGAAGAGGCCCCAGATCCCGTAGATGATGCTGGGGATGCCGGCCAGGAGCTCGATGGCGGTGCCGAGCGGGCGCTTGAGCCATCCCGGGCAGATCTCGGTGATGAAGACGGCGATGCCGAAACCGACGGACACGCCGATCGCCATGGCGATCGTCGAGGTGACGAGGGTACCGTAGATCGGCGCCAGCGCACCGAATTTGTCGGTGACCGGGTTCCAGGTCTCGGTCAGGAGGAAGTCGACGCCGAACGTGCGGACCGCCGGCCAAGCGCCGGCGATCAGGGAGACGATGACGCCGCCGAGGACGAGGAGGACGGCGAGCGCCGCCGCCAGCGTGACGGCGTGGAACACACCGTCCTGGCGGCGGCCGCGGGCGGCGACGGCGCCGAAGTGCCGGGCGCGGGCGGTCGGGGTCGGCGTAGGCTGGCCTGTGATATCCGTCATCCCGTCCGTCCCAACGGCATCGTCTACCAGAGCGGCTGCCCGCTCGCCGTGATGTTGGCCTTCCAGGTCCGGTCGACCATCTGCACCACCGACTCCGGCATCGGCACGTAGTCGAGCTCGTCGGCCATTTTGCCGCCGGTCTTGTAGGCCCAGGCGAAGAACTTGAGCGCTTCCTTGGCGACCGCCGGGTTCTGCGGCTCGCGGTGCATCAGGATGAAGCTGGCGCCGGTGATCGGCCAGCTTTCCGCCCCCGCCTGGTCGGTGAGGATCAGGTGGTAGCCTTTGGCGTTGGCCCAGTCGGCGCCGGATGCTGCGGCCTGGAAGGCGGCGCTCTTCGGCTCCACCGCCTTGCCGCCCTTGTTGACCAGCTTCACCGCGTTCATCTTGTTCTGCTTGGCGTAGGCGTACTCGACATAGCCGATGGCGCCGCGGGTCTGCTGGGTCATGCCGGCAACACCCTCGTTGCCCTTGGCGCCGATGCCGACCGGCCACTGCACCGAGGCGTTGGCGCCGATCTTCCGGCCGAACTCGGCGTTGACCTTCGAGAGATAGTCGGTGAACAGGAAGTTGGTGCCCGAGCCGTCCGAGCGGTAGACCGGGGCGATCGCGGTCGAGGGCAGCTTGACCGACGGGTTGAGCTTGGCGATCCGCGCATCGTTCCACTTGGCGATCTTGCCCAGGTAGATGTCGCCGAGGGTCGGCCCGTCGAGGGTGATCGCGCCCGCGGCCACGTCGGGAACGTTCACCACGGGAACGACGCCGCCCATGATCATCGGGAACTGGATCAGGCCGGACTTCTCCAGCTCCTCGGGCTTCAAGGGCACGTCGGAGGCGCCGAAGGTCACGGTCTTGGCCTGGATCTGCTTGATCCCGCCGCCCGAGCCGATCGACTGGTAGTTGAGACCGATGCCGGTCTCCTTCTTATAGGCGTCCGCCCATTTGGCGTAGACGGGGTAAGGGAAGGTGGCGCCGGCGCCGGAAATGTCGGCGGCCTCGGCGGTCGTCGCCGCGAGCGCGATCAGCGCCACCGCGGCGCCGCGTTGAAGAGATGTTACCAGGTATTTCATAGGGTTCTCCTGTGCTTTTGACCGCATCCGACGGCACCGGCGCGGAGCCTAGTCCCCGTTGGCTGCACTCATGTCACAGTCCTGTTGCGGTAATATGACGATTCGGGCGCCGGCCGCTCCCAGGGGGCGGGCACGATGTCGCAGCGCCGCGACGCGGGGGTGGAGTCGTAAGTCCGCGCGGTCACGGGCCGGCGGCAGCCGGATGACCGGTGGGTTGCAGCGTCGGAGGCGAATGCCTCACATCGAATCGATGACGCCGAGGACGCCGCGATAGTCGCGCTGCTTCAGCTTGGGTCCGATCAGGTTGAGGTGGCCCTGGAGTTCCCCGCCGCTCTTGCCGACGAACAGGGCGTAGTAACGAATGATACCGTTGACCGCCGCGTCGAGCCGCGCATCGATGCGGTAGCACTTCCGGCAAAGAGCAGGCATGGAGGCGACATCGTTGGCAATGTGGGCTCGGCGTGTCGCGCGGATGGTGTCGTTGTTGTAGGCTGCGTCGATGCGGTCGGTCAGAAGATTGGCGAAGACGAGGTCGCCGTCATAGTCGCGGCAGCACGTCGTCAAGCTCCCATCCTTCAGGATGTTCGGTGGCCCCCAGAGCTGGCTGCAGGGAGAGTTTTGAACATAAGCATCGTCAAAATAGCTTGCGGCGAGAAAATAATCGTTCTTGGGCGCGAGCGAGTTGATGAACGCGAACCCGAAATTCTCGAAGGCAGTCAGGAATGAGAAGACCTCGGGGATCAGGCCGATTTGGTGAAAGTTATCCTTCGAGATGATGTTGCTCACATTGATTGGGAAGGGCTTTTCCGCTCGTGCATTGCGCTCAGCAAACAGGCGCAGATTGGCGACCAGCTGCTCCCATCGTCCACCGAATCGAATGACCTCGTAGACCTCCTTGCTGGCGGCGTCGATAGACGGCCGGATCATCTGAATGACATCCCGGAACTCGAACAGCGTGTCGATGTGCCGATCCATCATCAGGCAGTTGGACGACAGGGATCCGACTTTCCCCCCGTAGCGCCTGAGGATCGCAAGATACTCGGGAAGCCGCTTGTTTGCCAGGGGATCGCCGATAGTGTGCAACAAGACCGTGACCGGCCCCTCCTCGGTCAAACGTTGGATCACCGACTCGAAGGTGCCGATTTTCATCAGTCCCTTCGGCCTCTTGGCCTCGGAGGTCTTGCACATCACGCAATCGATGTTGCAGGAGTCGTTGATTTCGATGGTCGTCACCGAGCCTGGCGCGGCGACGACCTCGCTCAGCTGCTGACGCAGCAGGTCATGATAGGCCTTCGACGGGATGTGATGCAGGTTGTCGAGGAGATCGGCGAGGTAGGCCCGCATCAGCTCGCGCGGCGGCGTCGCCCGAGCACCTTCGTCGACACCTTCCTCGACCAACCTCTTCATCACCTGATGGCGCACCACCCGGGCGGCGGCATTTCCACCATCGAGGGACAACGCCCGGGTTGCCGCCTCGATCGTCGTCAGCGGATCCCGGCTGCGCTGGCTGGCGACGGCAAGATTGCCATGGAACTCGCTGTTCGAAGGGCTACTCGCCAACGACCGGCGAAGCCAAGTCAGCGCAGCGCCGAAATCACCCTGCTGATCCGCCGCAAGACCGAGCAGATGGTTGGCCCAGGGATCGCTGGCATCGACGTCAAGCAACGCACGGCAAATGCCGGCCGCGTCGTCGAGGCGCCCGGCCTGCATGAAGGCTGCCGCTTGCTCGAGGGTGCCTGTCACATGGCTCGTTAGCCGGCCTGAGGCCGAAAAATTGGAAGCCGAAGGAGGTTAGCCTAGGCCGCGTTAAAAGGCAATTTCCAAGCGGAGGGGGATCGTCCGCACATCATCCCCGCTTCGGCGGGTCGCGCGAGAGGCCCTTGGCGGCGAGCGCGTTCAGGTAGTCGCGGAAGAGATTGTCCTGGTTGGACCCGAGATGGTGCAGATAGGCCCAGGTGAAGATGCCGGTGTCGTGCATGTCGTCGAAGACGAGCCGGACGGCGTAGTTGCCGACCGGTTCGACCTCCATGATGCCGACATGCCGCCGGCCGGCGACGATGGTCTTCTGGCTGGCGCTGTGGCCCTGGACCTCGGCCGACGGGCTCTCGATCCGAAGCAGCTCGGCCGGGATGCGGAACGCGCTGCCGTC